>JBELMC010000003.1:28122-69949 GCA_042096155.1 Dinoroseobacter sp. | reverse complement strand
ATATCGATCAAGACCAACAACGCCAAAACCACCGGCTGGACGCCACGCGGGGGGGCCGCGCTTGCTCGATCACGCGCCGTTCGGGCATCCGCGAGCATGCTTTTTTTGAACAGCCGCAGCTCCAGGGCATGTTCAGCAACGCCCTCTTTCAAATCACGACATTCCCGACGCGGGTCTTTGACTTCGGTCGACGTCGCAGCACGGGCCGTATCGCCCGCCAACCGCTTCTTCTCAGCTTCAAGGACCTGCTTGGACCAGCTATAATACAGGCTCTGGGCAATGCCCTCGCGGCGGAACAGCTCTGCCATGCTGTCCTCGCCCTTCAGACCCTCCAATACAATCCGGCTCTTCTCTTCCGCTGAATACAGCTAACGCGTGGCGCGGCGAATGGCTTTGGCGACCTTCCCGCCGTGGCTCTTTCGTGTTCCGGGTTTCTGTCTCATTTAAACTCCTTGGTGGGGACGATGTGACAGAAACCCTCCTTTATCAAATCGACCTAAACTGTCCCATTGGTGCTGACGTCAGACATCTTCGACAAGAAATGGCAATGACGGGTCTTTTGGCATGAAGGCCCATGGCGGTGCGGGCGCGGACAGCGGCACCGTTCACTGCCTCGAGGCCAGGACTGCGAAGGTGCACGATAGCCGGGTCAGGGAAGAGTTGCTCCATGGCGAAGGGAGGTCGGTCTGGGCCGACATGGGCTATATCAGCGCCGCGCGCGAAGCCGCCTTCCATATGGAGAGCAAGGTCTGAGGCCGCCCTGCGCAAGGCCCCAAGGGGCGGCCAGCTCGATCCTATCGACGAGGAGATTAACCGGTTCATCGCGAGGGTGGGCACGCAAGTCCACCCCCGCCTTTCGCGCCATCAAGCGCCAATTTGGCGACGTGTGGATGCGCTAACGCGGGCTGGCCAAGAACCGGGCGCTTCTGTTCGCTCTGGGCAATTTGTGCCTTGCGCAACGACCGCTGCTGGTATGAGGACGCGTCAGCCCGAAACCGCAATATCCACCGCTCAGGCGGCCAAAAAAGTGCAGCAACTGCCCAAATGAGCCTTCAAGGCCCGCACCCGCCTCAAGCCAACGCATCCGCGCTCGCCAAGTCGTTGATCAGAGGTTCATTAAAAGAAGATATCGTCTAGCTCTGGTCCTTCCGAATGTTCAGATTCTGTAATGGCCTGATTTCCTTGCTCAGGTATTAGCCCAAACACATCATTATAAATCGTTCGTTCGGCCTTCATCGTATACTTTTCATAAAACGGACGAAAGAAATCATAACCTTTCGTGGAAATGAAGTCTTGCAATTCCTCCCGTGTGGTTGCAGTTGACAATTCAGTAACGATAGATCGCCATTCCGCACAAAAATCCTGCCGATCACGAACCGTGGATGCTGCAATATTTAATTGCGACAAGGCTTCCGGACCAGATTTCGACATACAATTTGCTTGCAAGCGAAGTTGACTGCCAATATCAGACACCAGCTGGCTCGCAGTCCGAACCGTGGTCTGCATACATTCAATAAGATCCCCTTTGCCGGTGGGTCGAGAGACGAGGAAATCACGCAAGAGTTCCGATGATTTCTCAAGATTTTGTACCATTTCATCAACTGGACCATTCGTCTCATCGCTCAGAGCACGCAGATCGGCGGCCACTTGTTGAAAAGCACGGCCTTCGTCATTTAGCGCTTTCGCTTTCAGTGTCGAATTTAAACTCAACAAGCGAATACTTTTGCGGATTTCATCAAAATCACCAATGTGCGCCAACATATTGCTCACTGCGTTCACAAGCTGATCAATTGCGACCGACCGAGCAGCGTTGCCCCGTTCATATTGCTCAAGCATCCTGGCGGTCCGATCAAGACTATTATCGATGACACCCAGCGCTGTATCTCCGCTAGAAAGCAACATTTCGGAATCAGCGTCTGCTCGGAGAAGTAATGTTTTGGTGTTTTCAATTAATTTTTCAACCGATTTCACCAACTCCGCAATATCACCGTCAAAATCCTCGATTGCGCCTTGAATTTGAGCGGCCGCCAATGTAAGAGCAATTTTCAACGAAGTCCTATCCTCGACTCCAATTAGTGCTTTCAAGGCGTCTTCAACATGTTCGACGCGCTGCCTTGTACTGTCGCCCACTTGTAACGTGCCGACCGCACGGTTTATTTTTTCCCGGATCTTATTACTTTCTTCGTCGTGAATTGCAATTCGACTTTCTGCCCAAACGCGCCGACTCTCCAACGACTTAAGATTATCTGTTTGTTCAGCCGCTATACCATCAAGTAATTCGATGTGCTGTGCTCCCAACTTTTCGTTCATATCTGTAGCAGCGCCTAAGCTGCTGCGCATACTTTTAAAGGCATCAATGAAAGAAGAGACATTTCCATCAAGTTGTGTCCCCAGTTGAGAAAATTGATCGGTAAATTGAATTAGATTGATTTCTCTATTTCTGCTTACAGCGGCCGTGACACGTGCGGTTACAAAAAAGCTGCGTAATGTTCGAACAGTTGTGTTTAAATGTTGGATGCAATCAGTAAATTGGTCAGTAAGACTGTTTAAGTCAATAAGAAAGTTCTGTGCGGCATGACGCGCTTGATCAACAATTACAATATGCTCAGATAGTTGCTTTAATAAATTTGTAAGGTCCGTAAATTGCGATCCCGCTAGAGCACCTGCCATTTGGCTGTAGGCACTCGAAGTTTCATTTAGAAGATGAGTTCCCGAAATTAATTTCTCACCCATTTGAAAAAATTCGATTTCGATTCTCTCACGTGGCGCAGCAAGTCGAATTATGGTATCTGAAATGTGAGTGTTGAGAGCGTGTGAATTAGCCTGGTCTATCGTAATATTCATGAGGCATTCACCCGTTTTATGTCGCCTTCTAATCCCGAGATTTCTTGAGCAATTTTATGTAAACTCAACACTCGTTCTGTTCCTCCGCGGGCGATCGCCTCTTTCGGCATCCCAAATACCGTACAGCTCGCCTCGTCTTGTGCGATAGTTTTGGCTCCTGTTTGTCGCATTTCGAGAAGTCCCTGGGCCCCATCATCACCCATCCCCGTCATAATAATGCCTAATGCGTTTGTGCCGCAGACTTGGGAAATTGATCGCATCAGCACATCAACAGACGGCCGATGTCTAGATACTGGAGGGCCATCACGCACAATTGTTCTAAATTGGCGGCCGACACGTTCAATTAGTAGATGACGATTGCCTTGCGCAATCAACGCTTGCCCAGGCACCACAAGGTCCCCATGACCTGCTTCTTTGACCTTAATTGAACATAATCCGTCCATACGCCGGGCAAATGCAGCTGTGAAGCCTTCTGGCATGTGCTGGACAATGACAATACCGGGGCATGACACATTCAAGGCTTTTAGGACGGTGGCAAGAGCCTCTGTTCCGCCGGTCGATGCGCCAATTGCAACAATTGGGTCCGTCTCATAGGCCAGTTTTCGTCGAATCTTAATCGGGGGCAAAATTGCGTCTGCTGTTAGCTTTTCCTCAACAACGACCGGAGGCAGCGATTTGCGCCGTCTTCCAACACGGGCATGTGCTGCAGCGCGTGCCACGTCGCATATACGCATCCGCGCGTCCATCAACGCCTTTGCGCTCCCTATTTTCGGTTTCGCGATGACCTCTACAGCTCCTGCTTCTAAGGCCTCCATAAATTTTCGCGAGCCTTCTTCTGTCAAGGACGAGCAGATCACAACGGGTATCGGTCGCTGCGCCATAATTTTTTTTAAAAACGTCAGTCCATCCATCCTCGGCATTTCAATATCAAGAAAAATGACATCAGGCAATTTATTGCGCATCTTCTGAGCGGCAATGAAAGGATCGGACGCGACAGCGAATACCTCGAGGTCGGCTGTGCCTTCAATGATTTCGCACAGTGCTCCGCGCACTGCTGCCGAATCATCGACGATCAAAATCTTGATTTTTTCACTGATTTGATCAGCATTAGATATAGTAGTAATTTTCAATCTCCAATATCATTTGACGCAAAAAACGCCGGTGCCAATTTGTTCAAAACCCAATTCATTACCTATCGCCGCTTCGGTATGGCCCAAAATAAGATATCCTGATGGGCGTAAATGTTCGGCGACCCGTTGGACAACTTTTTTTTGCGTGATCATATCAAAGTATATTAGTACATTTCGTAAAAAAATTATATCAATATCTTTATCAACTGATAGTGTATTTCTGATCAGATTGACTTTTTTAAATTTTACATTTTTTCGGATTTCAGGAGTGATACGTACTCGACGTGGCGTACTTTTTTCTCGGCTTCGCATGAAATATCGATGTTTCAATTCTTCCGGTACATGTTCAATCATTGCCGCAGGATAGATTGCTCTACGCGCCTCAACGATCATCTCAGAAGAAATGTCACTGCCCAAAATGGAAAAATCAAAACGTTCTTTGTGCGCAGCTATTTCGGATAGAATTATTGCAATTGTAAACGCTTCTGCACCATTAGAGGAGGCAGCGCTCCAAACCTTAAGGTGTGGAATCATACTTCTAGGTCGTGATTTCAGGATATTTGGAATAAGGGCACTTTCCAATAATTTGAAATGTGACGATTCCCGAAAAAAATCAGTCTTATTGGTTGTTGCTATGTCAATTATAATATCTAATTCTGATTTAAGTCCACCTTTCTCAAATACCATTTCCGCATATTCTTTTATATTATCGCAACCAAGTTTCGCTGCACGTTTCCTCAGCTTACTTTCGATACTTGTACGTTTTGAAGGTGTAATATTGAGGCCGGTATAATTGCTAATTAAAGTACTGAAACGAGCGAAGTTGAATTCACTCAGCCCAGGCGGATGGTCTTGATTCGTCTTTATATATCTTGTTACGGGCTTTGGTTTCATATTATTTACTTTTTTGATGATTTCTTGGGGCAATCTGGATCGCCCCAAAATATAGTTTTATAGGTCTATATCCTAAATTAATCAGGCAATTTCAAACGCGGATACGTCGTCGGCACAGAAAACTCGTTCGAAATTTAGGACGGTAACAAATTTGCCGTTACGCCTCCCAACGCCTGCTATATGCTCGGCGCGCCATCCGACAGCTGCTTCTGGCGGCGGATCAAGTCTGTCAGTGTCGAGCACGCTCACTTCATGGACACAATCAACCTTGACACCAATAAGAGTCTCTTTATCTCCCACAGGCGCAGAGATAACCATTATCCGGGTGCTGCTATCATCCTCACAAGGCACGAATCCCAGTTTGAGCCGCAGATCAACAACAGGGACACTTTCTCCGCGCACGTCGATCATACCAAGAAGTATAGAGGGTGCACCGGGTAATTGAGAAATTTGTTGGAGCTCAAGTATTTCACGGACCCTTTCCACGGGTATTGCAAGCAATTCGCCCGCAATACCGAGTGTTACATATTGACAATTTTCAGCCATTAAGCAGCCCTCTCCGCAGTGCTGCCAACTCTTTGAAACTCAGCATCCAGTGCGTCCTCGCCAGAGGTCATATCAAAACCAAATCCGGTATCATTTCTTGAAACGAACCTCGATTCCGCTACAGATTCTTTTTCATAATTGTTAAGTGATTTCCGAACATTTGAATTATTTCTACGTGTATCGTCGCCCACGTTAAAAAAGGCCATGTCGTTCTGCAAACGTTCAGCTTGATGCGCCAATTCCGACGCTGCAGTGGACATTTCTTCGGAAGCGGAAGTGTTCTGCTGCGTCACGGCATCCAATTGCTGAATGGCCTGGCTAATTTGACTTGCACCGGCATGCAACTCATTATTTGACGCTGAGATTTCTGTGACAAGATCCGCAGTTTTTTGGATATCAGGAACAAGGCTTTTTAGCATATCACCTGCCGCCTGTGCCGAACGCAACGTCTCGCCAGAAAGACCGGAGATTTCCGTTGCAGCCTCTTGCGAACGCTCAGCGAGCTTACGAACTTCTGAAGCGACGACAGCGAAACCACGACCATGTTCACCGGCCCGCGCTGCCTCTACTGCCGCGTTTAAGGCCAATAAGTCAGTCTGCCGTGCAATTTCTTGGACGACCATAATTTTTTCTGCGATTGTTTCCATGGCCTTTACGGCATCACCAACCGCCGAGCCGCTTGTCTCCGCGTCTTGTGCGGCCTTTCGTGCGATACTTTCGGTTTGCGAGGTGTTTTCAGCGTTCTGCTTGATGTTAGCTGCCATTTGTTCGATCGACGCAGAAGTCTCTTCTGTAGAAGCCGCCTGTTCTTGAGCTCCTTGGCTGAGCTGTGAAGACGTCGCCGTCATACTTGTTGAATTGTCAGCAACATTTTGCGCACCAATCGTGGCGCCAGAGATCACGCCGCGTAGCTTTTGGGTCATATTGCGCAAGGCCACGCCAAGCCGATCAATATCGGAACGAGGTTTGATGTCCAAAGTAAGATCACCGTTGGCAATATTCTCGGCGGCCTGGCTCATGCTCTTCAGATCCGTCACCATAACGTCCATTTCATTCAACAATGAGCCAATCTCATCAGTACTATCGGCCCTCGCATCCACATCCAGATTGCCTCGTGCAACTTCGCGCACCACATCCGAGGCGCGAGCCAAACCAGTACCAATACTATATGTCAAAACCCAACCAATAAGGATTGCCGCCAATACCATAATTGCAGTTCCAGCTATAATAATCGTTCGAGAAAATGATGCTGCCGTATCTTTTGCTTCCGATCGTGACGCCAGCACCGCACGTTCAGCGGCGATAAAAGCAGCTACCTGACGGCGGATTTCATCCAGCATAGTTTTACCAATACCCGAGGCCTCCATTTGCCTTGCTGCTTCACGTGTTGAAAATACAGACATCAGCTCGATTTCACGTTCAGCTACTGTCTCCCGCCACTCCTTTTCCGCCGCTTGAATGGCTGTTAGTCGCGCAAGCTGCGCAGGATTATCTACCATATCAATCTTAAGCTTAGCCAGCTCTTCTTGAAATATTTTCTGACCCGCGTAGTAAGGTTCAAGGAAATTTTCGGTACCACTAATTAGATAGCCCCGAACGCCCGTCTCTTGATCAATCACAGCGGATAAAATGTGATCCGCTTCGGAAATCACTTTATACTCATGATTGGTGTATTTAACTTGTCGCTGAATTTCTTCTAGGCTTCGCCATGAAACAACTGACATGACCAGAGAAATAAAAACCATCACTAAAAAACTTAGCAGAAGTTTCTTACTTATGGAGACGTTTTTGAAAGACATTACAGTTCCTTTCGTTTATTTTGAAAAATTTGGACGACTTTGTAGCACAAATGATCACATTGCATTTACGACCCGAATTATATTTAAAGCGTTTTCGTTACGGAGACCTAAACCCACATCTGTTAAATTGGAACATCTACTTCTATTTCTTTTGATTGGCTAAATTTTGTTGAAAAAATTGATTCAAGATTAGGAATTATTACGAAGTGCCCGTCATGTTTTCCAATACCTTTTACGAATTCCGGTCTCCAACGCATTCCAATACTAGGTGGCTGCTCAACAACAGATAAATCAATGTCAGTTACAGTGTGAACTCGGTCAGCTAAAATCCCAACAATTACGGGTTCGTTATCGATTGAGATTTCAAAAACGACAATACGAGTGTCGGCATCTGATGGTGGGCGGTCCATTCCAAATTTGACACGCAAATCCGCTAGAGGCACAACTCGCCCGCGTACATTAATCAGACCATTCACAAATGGCTCTGCGTTAGGAACTTCAGTTACGGAGACAATATCTTGAATTTCACGGACACTTGTAGCTTCTATTGCAAAAATTTCATCACCCAGTTCCAATGTTAAGGCACGCATTATATTATTGGTAGAATTGACATTCATTTCTGCGCCTTGTCGGTTCATGCCGCGTTTCCTTTCATATTTTCCCGATGGCGGTTCTCAAGTTTTTGCGCACTCCGCATAAGGTGAACCACGTCCAAAATTAGAGCAACCGCGCCATCGCCTAAGATCGTGGCACCGGCAAAAGTTTCAATATCTGCGTGTAAACGTGAAAGAGACTTAATTACGGTTTGCGTGTTTCCGAGAATTTGGTCGACGACTAAGCCCAAACGTTGTTCTCCAGTCGACACAATAACAATCTTTTGATGTAATTCTTCGGGCTCTTTCGTAGTGAAAAGTTCCCGCAAACGCACAAATGGTACCAGCTCACCTCGAATACTCAGAAAGTTTCGTCCGCGGTCACTTTCTGTGACTTCTGGTGGTAATTCAACACATTCTTCTACGGCTGATAGAGGAATAGAATAGCGATTAAGCCCGACGCGCACAAGCATTCCGTCGATAATGGCCAAGGTTAATGGAAGACGAAGAGTTACAGTTGTTCCGGTGTCAGGGCCTGACGCCACATCTATGCGACCGCGTAGAGAGTCCATCGTGCGGCTAACCACATCCATGCCAACACCGCGACCTGATACAGATGTTATCTTCTGCGCTGTCGAAAACCCGGGATGGAATATCAATCGATTGGTTTCATTTTCAGAAAGTACAGCATCAGAGTTTATAAGGCCCATTTCCTCGGCTTTTTGTCGGATTTTTATGACATCCAACCCACCACCGTCATCTTCGACGCTAATCGCCACTTCGGCACCCTCATGGGCCGCGGAGAGCCGAACTGAGCCTCGCATTGGCTTTCCCTGCGCCAATCGATCTTCAGGTTTTTCAAGGCCATGATCAATTGCATTGCGAATTATGTGAACTAATGGGTCGGCCAGACTTTCGATGACGGTTTTGTCCAGTTCAGTTTGCTCACCATTTGTGGAAAACTCAACATCCTTCCCAAGTTCAACAGAAAGATCATGGACAAGTCGTCGAAACCTGTTGAAGAGTGTGCCAATAGGTACCATCCTAATACCCATCGTTATATCTCGAAGGCCACCTGCAAGACGTTCGATTTCCTCGGTCACACTCATAAGACTGTTGTTTCGACTGTCCTCGGAAATCTGTGACAAACGAGCCTGGGCAATAACCAATTCCCCGACATGATCTAGTAATTCGTCCAACCTTTCGGCCGCAACTCGAAGTGACGAACTGCCGCGTGTGTACGCATTCTGCGTCTCTTCTTTAATATTTGAAGAGCTATTAATCGGTGAATCTCCAACGGGTTCGTTTGTTGGACAATCGTCAAACAAATTTGATTGATGGTTATCCAACGGAAGTGTAGCGATACTTAGATCCATTCCTTCGCGCACGAATAAAAATACTTCATCAATCGCTGATTTTGAGATTTTGTCATGTATTATTATTTCCCAAGAGAAATAACATTGTTCTGGATTCAAATTATCCAGATCTTGGATTTGGTCTGTGTTACAGCTTATCGTGCAACGCCCTAATTCTCGTAGTTCATTGAGCAGTAATGTCGGGTTTGCACCTAGTGCTAATGCATCTGTGGGAAGAGTGAAGTTAACTTTCCACCCACCTGCAACCTGTTCTCCGCTAGGAGTTATAGTATCTACTTTTTTCTCTTCACCGATTGGCAACATATTATCCGACGTAGAACTACCAACATTTATTCGGAGCCTATTAAGGATTGCCTCTCCAGCTTCCGTCGGCGCGGAAGGCTCAAAAATTAAGGCTGCGATATGGTCCTTTGCATCTAATGAAATATTAACCAAGTCGCTTGATGGCACTGAAACACCTTTGCGCACTTGATCGAATGCTGTTTCAAATTCGTGAACAAAATCAGCCACCTCATTAAAGCCAAACATTGCTCCGGAACCTTTAATAGTATGCAAGGCTCGAAATGCGGTGTCAATTAGTGCTCGGTCTTCAAGTGAGTCGCCTAAATCAAGTAATGTCTGCTCAAGTTGTTCTAAGACATCTTGTGCTTCCTGACGATAGATTTCCGCGGGGTCAATTTGTGTCATGTCCCGGTTACTTTCTTGACAACGTTAAGCAATTGATCTTGATCAAACGGTTTGACAATCCACCCAAGTGCGCCTGCAGATTTTGCTTCTTGTTTTGAGACTGGATCTGACTCGGTGGATAGAAATATAATGGGGATTCCACGGCTAGACGGATGATTGCGATATTTTTTTATGAAATCCAGTCCATTCATATTCGGCATATTGAGATCGGTTAGAATGGCACTATATGTCTCGGATGTTGCTTTCTCATAACCCTCTACCCCATCACAGGCTTCATCGACTGTAAAACCGGCGCCGGTGAGTGTCATTGAAATCATCTGTCGGACAGATTGGGAGTCATCTATAGTTAATATTTTTCCGCTCATTGACCTTCCTTTGCTTTGTCGATCTAAATGCTTTAGGTGGTGGACTAAATCATTAAATGTGAATGTGATCCTAAGGCATGAAATTTATATCAATTACAAACCTACCCATAGAACTAAGATAGCGCCCATTCTATTGCCTTTTTGGTCATCGCCTGCTCTGGGTCGTCTGTAGAGAGACCATTATACATGTTCTCGAATAAACCGGATTTTGACCAACGTTTCCAGCGCATGTATAGAGTCTTGTAATGCCCGTATTTTGAGGGTGCCTCGTTCCATTTTAAATCATTTTTCTTTACATAAATTATGCCACTGAGTACGTTGCAATCGTCGGCGCGTTGGCGTCCTTTTTTTTCCGGAAAGAATGTTTGTAATAACTTCATGTCTTTTTGGCTCAACCAAAACAGCTCTTTTTCATCCGGGACTTCTGTGTGTTCAGGACGGCTTACTTCAATTGGAGGTATTGATTTGGTTGCGGCGACCCAAGTTTCGTCAATATCTGTTGGCTTAAGTCCTAAGGATGTCATAAAACCGGGGATAGGACTGCGATCGTAATCATCAAAGTGGAGTTTACAGTTTGTTTTCTCAGCACTTCGTGTTGCCGCGATTAATATTTGAAAAACACTTGTGTCAACCTTGGATAGGTTGCCCATTTTAACGCGTAAATTACCGTCTTTTTCGATAGACGAGTTTAGGTCTTGTCGGAGTTTTTCGGCATCACGGATGCTTAAATTTCCTGACAGCTCAACGTTTCTGACGGGGTTCGCGCTGGCTTCGGTGACCTCAGAGGACCCTGAGAGATTCGACATAATTATCACTCCGCTGACAAACTGCGGGTATCGTTAGAAGAAAACTTTTAACAATGTCCTAACATTTTCGGCACCTGACAAACCCGCATTGGCGATTTGGATAAAATTGGACCGACGGGTGAACTTAATATCCCGGCGTCGTAGTGTCGGTGGAGGTCTCGGAGTTGCCAACCTGGGTGTTGGTCACGTCAAAATTCGCTCGGCAAAATGTTAATTTGATGATTGCGCATAATTTTCAGTGCCTCGTGAGCGCGGGGTCGATGAGCGTTCGTTCGTATCTTGCATATCCAGGCCGATGATGGTGTCTGCCCGTCCCTTGCCGTGCGGTGTCTGGCTGTGTTTTGAACTGCTCTGGTTTGGGATGACTGCCGAACTTAGTGCCGGCTACACAGAAGGAGCGTCGGGTTGCGTTCTTCTTTACTGTCGCAATTGCCCCATTTCCAGAAGGGCGGCTCTGGGCGTTCGCAGCGCTCCGCCATCATTTCGGTCTATCTTAACTGGCCTGGATCGCAGCCTTGATTTTGGGCGCCGTCGTGGCTTCGCTTTCAAGTGAAATCAACATCTTACCGCGCCATCGGCAACCTCTCATAAAAACCCATCTTGCCGTAAAAAGTGAAGACTGACGGGGGTCTATGTGGTCATTACGATGGAACGGGCATTGTACATTTTCTATATGATTATCCAGGGCTAATCGGGTTTTTCAGATGTCAAAAATAGTTATTCTATTTGGTCTTTGGTTTTTATCTTTACTTTTTGTAGCGTTGATCTCCGTCAGGATGACGCCAGCCATGGATAATGCCAAATCTTTCGGGGCTGCCTTTTTGGGAGATTCAAGTGGTCAAGAAATTGATATAGATGTTGGCTCCGAGGAACCGGACCTACGTAAACTTATACAAAAGACCCACAAATCAATTCGATTATTTGCAAGAGAAATTGGTGATAAAAATAGGGACGTTCAAATCCGTGCGAATGTTGAGGAAGGCGAAATAACGCTAGACAAAGCTCATAGTATTTTGTCGGATATTGTGTCCGATTCTAAGGACATTGGATCGGCTCAGGGTGATCTTGAGGAGAAATTTGCCGTTCTAGTGGGTTTACATGTTAAAGAGGTGCGTGAAATCCAGGAGCAGCTGTTGTCCAGCAGCCAAAACACGGACTCAAGTTTGGTATTTTGGGGGGCACTGATCACAAATTTAGGAATGCTTTCAGCGATAGTTTTGGGGTGGCGCAAAGATTTTCGTGAGAGGACAAAGCTTACGCTGTAAATTCAGGCACGGGAAGCAAAGTTGGCTGGCCAATAAAACAAGAATTTTGTTTGGTTTGCTACAGCCTTACATGAATTGAGTGGTCCCAGTTCAAGATACCTGGCACATCGCGCAAGGTGGTATGGCCGTTTCCTGAACAGCTCTGGCTGAAGTTTGTGACAGTCCTTCATTGCCTGCAAGGGCGACTTGCTGCGCAGTGCTGATTGCGGGTGGTGCGGGTTTTAGGGCCAGACGTAGCGGTGCAGCGTGGCCTCCAGCTCCTCGCCTGATCGGCAGTGATGGCCTGGAAGCACCCCTTCGATCCCACCGTTGAAGCGTTCGACCATGCCGTTGGTCTGCAGCGATTTCGGTGGCTCAGTGGTGCTCGATGCTAAGTGCAGCGCAAAGCTTGTCGAAGTCGTGCTCGCCCGTGGCGGCACGCGTGCTCAGGCTAAAGAGCCGGTCGGTGAACGCCTGCCGTTGTCTGTAAGGATCGTGCGGATACGGATCGGGCAGGCGCGCTCCAGGTCTCGCAGGAAGCAGCGGGCATTGCCTGCAGGTCACGCACAGAGATGTGCGACACCCACCCATCAGGCCTGCAGTGGCGCGCAATCCGAGCTGACGGATGACCTTTCGCAAGGGCCTCTGACAGCAGCTTTGGCAGGGGCGCTGACTTCTCGGCCGACGTTATGCCTGTCTGTGTGTTTGGGCGATTCTGATGTGATTTCGAACATGGGTGCCAAAATGCATTATAATGCACTAAATATTTTTAAAAACGGCTATATCGATGGTCAGTAGCACTATTTTGCATCAGATGGTTTACCGATCTGTGCAAAGGCGGTATTTAACGTCGTACCGCCGTTCAAGGATCCGCCATGACCAAGGTCATCGATTTTCGCACCGAGCCGTCAAAATATCACCATTGGAGGGTCACGTATAGCGGCCCCGTGGCCAATCTGTTCATGGATGTGGACGAAGATGCGGGACTGTTTGAGGGTTATCAGCTGAAGCTGAACAGCTATGACCTTGGTGTGGATATCGAGCTTGCAGATGTCGTTCAACGGATGCGTTTCGAGCACCCCGAGGTCAAGACCATCGTGTTGCAATCGGCCAAAGACAAAGTGTTTTGCGCCGGTGCAAATATTCGGATGCTTGGTGCAGCAGCACACAGCCACAAGGTGAATTTTTGCAAGTTCACCAACGAGACCCGCAATACCTTCGAGGCGGCTGAAGCCGACAGCGGACAGAAATATATTGCGGCGGTCAAAGGGGCCTGCGCGGGCGGTGGCTACGAATTGGCTTTGGCATGCAACCACATCATGCTGACGGATGACAGCACATCGTCCGTCTCTCTGCCAGAAGTGCCGCTGTTGGCGGTTTTGCCGGGGACGGGGGGGCTGACGCGGGTGACTGACAAGCGTATGGTGCGGCGCGATCTGGCGGATGTATTTTGTTCAACCGAAGAGGGCGTGAAAGGCAAGCGGGCCAAGCAATGGGGATTGGTCGACGAGGTGATTGCCAATTCGACATTTGACGCCACGGTACAGCAACGCGCACGTGAATTTGCCGAAAGCTCGGGCAAACCGGATGCGGTCGGGATCTCGTTAACTCGGATCGAGAGAACCGTGACCGATGACTCGGTGATCTATTCGCATGTCGAGGTCGCCTTGGACCGCGCAGAGCGCAGCGCTACGATCACCGTGCACGGGCCCGAACTGGCCGCGCCTGCGGATATGGATCTGTTCACAGAACAGGGTGATCAGGCGTATATGCTGAAGGTTGCGCGCGAGCTTGAGGACGCGATTTTGCACCTTCGCATGAATGAAATGGAGCTTGGCTTGTGGGTGTTCCGGACCCAAGGCGATCCAAAACGCTTTGCGGCTCATGAAGCGGTTTTGCTGAACAATTCCGACCATTGGCTGGCAAACGAGGTGCTGAAATACTGGAAACGCATACTCAAGCGCGTGGATGTGACGTCGCGCTCGATGGTGGCGCTGGTTGAGCATGGATCGTGCTTTTGCGGCATTCTGGCAGAACTGATCTGGTCCGTTGACCGCGCCTATATGATGCAAGACGAATTTGACGGCGACAACCGTCCCCTGGCGACACTCACATTGACGCAGGTCAATTTCGGCCTGATGCCGATGGCCAATGATCTGACCCGGCTGCAGACCCGTTTTTGGGGTAACGAAGACGCCGTCGCTGCCTTGACGGCGTATCAGCACCACCCACTTCAGGCCGAAGCGGCAGACACCCTGGGATTGGTGACGATGATTTTGGACGATATCGACTGGGAAGATGAGATCCGCATCTTCATGGAAGAGCGCGCGAGCTTCAGCCCGGATGCGATGACCGGCCTGGAAGCCAATCTGCGTTTTGCAGGGCCCGAGACCATGGAAACTCGTATCTTTGGCCGTCTGACGGCTTGGCAGAACTGGATCTTTAACCGACCCAACGCGGTCGGTGCTGACGGGGCCTTACAGCGCTATGGCTCCGGAAAACGAGGCGATTTTTCGATGGAACGCGTCTAGCGCAAACGGACACGCGGGCGAGGCGACCTTGCCGGGCCCGACCAACAGGAGACGAGCATGCTTGATTTAATCAATGTAAGTTACGATTCACAAATACCGAACAATGTGGGTCTGTCTGAGGATAAGAAGGTCTTAAAAGCCCTCGAGAAATGGCATCCAGGCTATATCAACTGGTGGAACGATCTGATCCCGCAGAATTTCCAGGACAGCATGGTGTATCTGCGCACGGCGGTGTCGGTCGACCCAAAAGGCTGGGCCAAATTTGACTATGTCAAAATGCCCGAATACCGTTGGGGCGTGCTTTTGGCGCCCGAGGTCGAAGAGCGCACAATCCCGTGTGGCGAGCATGTCGGCCAACCGGCCTGGCAGGAAGTCCCCGGAGAGTATCGCAACATGCTCAAGCGGCTGATCGTGATTCAGGGCGATACCGAGCCGGGATCGGTCGAACAGCAGCGGTTCTTGGGTCTGACAGCGCCGTCTTTGTACGACATGCGCAACTTGTTCCAGGTCAATGTCGAAGAAGGCCGCCATTTGTGGGCGATGGTTTATCTGCTGCAAAAATACTTCGGCAAAGATGGCCGCGAGGAAGCTGATGATATGCTGGTCCGTTCCTCGGGGTCTGATGAGGCGCCGCGTATGCTGGGCGCGTTTAACGAAGAGACGCCCGACTGGCTGAGTTTTTTCATGTTCACGTATTTCACCGATCGCGACGGGAAGATGCAGCTCGAGAGCCTTGCGCAGTCGGGGTTTGATCCGCTCAGCCGCACCTGCCGCTTCATGTTGACCGAAGAGGCCCACCACATGTTTGTCGGCGAGACCGGCGTCGGGCGCACAATCCAAGCGACGCTCGATGCCATGACGGCCTATAATATCGATGATCCGTATGACATCGACAAGATCCGCGCGCTGGGGGTCATCGATCTGCCAACGATTCAAAAGAAACTCAACCTGCACTACACGCTGAGCCTTGATCTGTTTGGCCAGGAAGTGTCGACCAACGCCGCCAACGCGTTCAATGCGGGCATCAAGGGGCGGTACATGGAGCTGCGGATCGATGATGACCACCAGCTGAATGGCGATACCTATAATGTCAGCACGGTGGTGGACGGCAAAATCGTGATGCAGGAAGTGCCAGCTTTGACAGCAATCAATATGCGGCTGCGCGACGATTATGTCCGCGACGCCTCTGGCGGATTGCGCCGCTGGAACAAGCAAATCCAGCGCGCCGGGATCGCGTTCGATCTGGCCTTGCCGCACGAGGCATTCAACCGCAAGATCGGCGTGTTTGCGTCGATTGCGGCGGACCCGCAGGGCAACATCATCGACCAAGCGGCATGGGATCTGCAAGCCAAGGACTGGCTGCCCACCAAAGAGGATGGTGCCTTTGTGCAATCGTTGATGAAACCCTGCTATGAACCTGGAAAATTCGCCTCCTGGATCGCACCGCCCAAGGTGGGAATCGACAACAAACCGGGTGATTTTGAATATGTGAAACTGCACATGGCCTGACGGCTTTCCGGCGGGTTTGACCCATGATCTGCCTGTTTGAAAGAATTGGAAGACCGGGAGGTTTGCAATGAATATCCATTTTTTATACGGCACTGAAACCGGCAGCGCCGAGATGTTATGCGAAGATATAGAAGCCGATTTGGGTAAGGGGGTCGATTGCATGATCTCACCCATGGCCGAAATCGATCCGGCCACGCTCAAGGCCGATACGTTCTATCTGTTCGTGACCTCGACCTATGGAAACGGCGATTTGCCCAGCATGGCCCTGCCGTTCTATGAGGCCCTCGACGGCACCAAACCGGATCTCAAACACGTGCGATTTGGTGTCTTCGGTCTGGGCGATATGGTGTTTTCCGAGACCTACAATCACGGCTCAAAGCGTCTGATGGAAAAGTTGACCGAATGCGGTGCAGTGATGGTTGGTGAGCGCGGCTTACATGATGCCTCGACCGCGGATCTGCCCGAAGATCTGGCGATTCCTTGGGCCCACAGCGTGATTGCAAAACTTAAAGCCTCGGCGGCTTAGCCCTTGGACGTTGGGGCGCAATAAGTGGAACAGATTGCGCAACAAGGCGATCGTGGCGCGCCCCGGGGCTTGCAGCCAGACATTGTGACCGCGCGCGTTGGCCACCGCGTGCGGATCACGCGTATCCGGCTTGGCATGACCCGTAAGGACTTGTCTGACGCCTCTGGTGTGTCCCAGCGGTATCTGGCACAGCTTGAAGCGGGTCAAGGCAATATCTCGATCGCTCTGCTGGACAGGGTCGCGGACGCGCTGAACATGCCGATCGAATGGTTTGTCGCACCGGATATGGGCATTTCTGCTGACCTATATACAGGCTTGCGCGCCGCTTCGACCCAGCAGCGCGCGGACGTCCTGGCGTTGTTGGACGCTGATTTTGGCGGCGCGCCGAAAGCGCAACGAGTATGCCTTTTGGGATTGCGCGGTGCGGGCAAATCCTCGCTCGGGGCGGCGGCGGGCAAAACCCTGTCGGTTCCCTTTGTCGAGCTCAACACCGAAATTGAGCGCATCACCGGCATGCCGACCAACGAAGTCCTCGCGCTTTATGGCACAGACGGTTACCGCGCCCTTCAGGCGCAAGCGTTGGATCACGTCATCGCTCAGTACGATCGGATGATCCTTGCCATTGCTGGGGGCATTGTGGCCGATGAGCAAGCATTTGAACGGCTTCTAAGCCGGTTTCATACCATTTGGATCAAGGCCTCGGCCCAAGAACATATGGACCGGGTGATCGCGCAAGGCGACACGAGACCGATGGCAGGCAATCCCGTGGCGATGGCCCAGCTTCAATCGCTTCTAAACACGCGCGCGCCCGCTTACGACCGAGCCGAGGCGTCATTGGACACGTCGGGCCGGATATTCAAACATTCCGCCCGAGAATTGGTCGCTTTGATCAAACAAAAAGAATTCTTGTCGTAAGTCCGTGTTCTTGACAGGTCGCTGGTGGGTCAGATGTCTGTAACCACGTGAACTTTGGCCCGTAAATTCTGCCCTTTGGCCGTGATTTTACACAGTTGCGCGGCGAACCTGACGCATAGGACGATGGCAAATGATGAATCATACTTTCTTTGATCATACCGTTTTGATCCAAGGGTTTGTTGGGCATGCGGTTTCAATCATGCCCATGCAGTCCTGTCGCGAATATCCGAATGCCCAGTTGTTGGCTGGATGCGACCCTGGCCATCTTTGGCGCATGGTCAGCCAGGCTCTGAGACAAAAGAGGCAAAAATCTTTACAACTGGGGGTGCCGCAAAACTGCATATCGCACACAAAATCATGCATAAATTTTGCATAATAGAATTCAATTTTACCAGTTGAAATTGGGAGTAAGGCTTGATAGTCAAAGCCGATATTACGACGGCGGACGCAATCGGCGGGAGCGAGCGTCATGAAGAACTTGGTTTCACATCGTCTGGGGGATGAGGTCGCTGTTGTAGGCGTGAAAAATCCACCTCTACGTGTTCTTTCGTCGGCTGCATGGATCCGTCCGCAAGACGGCACTTCATTGCGCCCGCATGATCTTGACGTCACCTTTTCGAGTCGACGTGGCTTTTCGTGCAGGTCCGGCCGAAAGTTTCCCTGTGACGACATTGTTGGGTCGAATAAACGTTTGGAGGCCGCCAAGCGCTTTGGCGCGCAAGCCTTTCGTGTCGCTGCCCCAGCCGTCCGTGCGCGCCGGAAAATTTGGGCCTTGGCACATGGTGTGGCGGGGGCCTCGTCGCTGAGGCCCGCACTGACAAAAAGGTCCGGATGGGGATGGCTGATACGACGCTGCTGTCGCATTTTGGAGGCCCTTTCAGGGCACGCGATCACGTGTTTGATTGTCTCCAATCCCATTTGCCGCGTTTGTCATGCAAAAGGGGTTTTGACCCATGACACGCCTTAGACCCGATCGCCCGTTGATACCGCTCTTCGAAACCCTCGGTTTTTACATCGAACTGGATGCCGAGGCGGTCGAAGCCCATTGCGTTCTGGAAATAAGCGACGTGGTGCGCAACCGTGGGGGTTTGTTGCATGGTGGGGTCAGTGCGACATTGCTGGACACTGCCAGCGGGATCACCGCCGCCTTGGCATGTGATGATCAAGGGCTAACGCCTTTTGTCACCTTGTCGCTCACGGTCAATTATCTGGCGTCTGTGCGCAGCGGCACGGTTCGTGCAACAGGTCGGATAACCGGCGGGGGGCGGGCGACCAAATTTGTCTCCTGTCAACTTACCGACTCGGACGGTCGCCTGATCGCGTCGTCTACCGGTGTTTTCAAACGGATTGGGACACTGCCAGAAAAGGAAAAGGCATGAGCGGTCTCTGCGGTCAAAGCTTCGAGGTTATACCCCGATGATCCGGATGTATCACGCCACCTGGTGCAATCGGGCACCTTATGGGGCTGGTCCGGGACGCTTGGCCAGTTTTGCGCAGAGCGCGGCTGATCGTCTCGCTGGGTCTGTTGGCCTGGCAGGACAGGTCGGTTTTTTTCGATCCGTCGATAATCTGAAAACGGTCAAGATGAATCGTGATCGATCCTATCAGGACCAACCGCAGCAAAGCGTTAAGCCGGCTGCGTTCATCCAACCGGTGCGCCGTTGCATCACACCCGTCATTGCCGCTGTCAAAAGTCGTGCCGCCAGTGAGGTGTTGCACCGGGCTTTGCCCCGTGCCCGGCTGGTCGGTGTGGTTTTGTGCGCCAAACCCCTTTGGGAACCGAAGCCTTGGACGCGTCGGGGCGTCTTGGCGCAGCTGCCTCGAAAACTGGACTGGAGAACAGATATATGAAAACCCGTGTGCATGACCTGCTTTTAGACGCCGCGGCGGAGCGGCCCGACGCGTTGGCGCTGATCGATTGTGACGATCGTCGCTATACATGGTCTGAGATCGAATTCGCCACACGCGAAGCGGCCGACCAGTTGCAGGCGCATGGCGTCAAGGCCGGGGACCGCGTTGTTTTGCTGTTTGAAAATTGCGTTTCGGTGATTGCGTTCTACTACGCGATCAGCTTGGTGGACGCGACGGTTGTCGCGATCAATGCCCGACTCACGACGACAGAGCTGGACCGAATTTTTGAGCATTGCGACCCCAGCGCGGTTGTGTTTTCGACCAGCGCGTCCAGTGCCGCACAGGCCCATGCCGAATACTACAAGGCGCAGCCTGCGACTGGTTCCTTTGGATCGGTCTCAGTGCTTACCCGGTCCGGCAGTTCCTCGGAACCGGTTTATGACGACGGAGCCGCGCAGGTGGCGCTTTTGCTTTACACATCCGGCACCACCGGAACGCCCAAGGCCGCGATGCTGACACACGGCAACCTCGCAGCCGGAGCGATCGCTGCGGCGGAAACACGCGCGATAGAGACCACCGATATGACCTATCTCGCCCTGCCGCTGAGCCATATTTTTGGGCTTGTGGTCATGCTGTCGGTCACCTTTGCCAAGTCCGCCATGCGAATGGAGGCACAGTTTTCGGTCGAGCGGTTGTATGAGGCGTTGCAAAAAGATGTCACGATATTCCCGGCGGTGCCTCAGATGCATGCGCTTTTGTTCAATTATGCCCGTTCGCACAATATGCAGCGCTACAATGTCGGCAAGCTTCGGTTTGTCTCGTCGGGGGGGGCACCTCTCGATCCAGCGTGGAAACGCGAAGCCGAAGAGTTCTACGGATTGCCGTTGCAAAACGGGTACGGACTGACCGAGGGCACTGCGGGGGTCTGTGCCACACGCAGCCAGATTGGCGATACCGATATCAGTGTCGGCCAGCCGATGGGCGCGTGTATTCTAGACCTCGATTTGGACGCCCCAGGGGCCGATCCCGAACAGGGGATTGGGGAAATCCTTTTGGGTGGTCCTCAGGTCATGAAAGGATATTTCCGTGATCCCGAACAAACCGCGGCGGTGCAGACGGATGATGGCTATTTTCGCACCGGTGATCTGGGGCGCATCGATGACCAGGGCCGTTTGCACATCGCTGGCCGCACCAAGGAACTGATCATCCGCTCAGGCTTTAACGTCTATCCGACCGAAATCGAAGCGACGCTGACAGAGCATCCTGAAGTGGTCGTTGCTGGCGTTGTCGGCCGCGTTGTCGAAGGCAACGAAGAGGTGTTGGCCTTTGTGTCTGTCAGTCAGGCTGGCATCGTGACAGAAGCCGAACTTAAGGCGTTCTTACATGATCGGTTGGCGCCCTACAAACGTCCATCGCGAATCATTGTGGCCACAGCTCTCCCCGCAGCGCCGACGGGGAAAATCATCAAAGCAAAACTGATCGAAACTTTTGCAGCGGAACTTGCAGCAACGGCCTAAACCCTTCGCATCGGTGCCGTCGATGCCGCCAAGGGCTTGGATGATCTCAGGCCTGCGCTTTGCCCCGTCCTGCTTGCGCCATTTGCATCGCGCGGGCATCATCCGCTGGCGCCATTGCCAGGCCGGGCTTGCGGCTCCGGCGGTCTTGGTGTTGCCTTGCCAACCATCGTATCTGTGCCCTTTTGTTTTGTTCTGCGCCAATTTGGGCTTGGCGTTCAACACATTGAAGGTCTTGTGGACCCATCAGCGCTGTTGTGTGGTGTGATCAAGCACGTCACCCAACCCACCCCAGAGCCAAGCAATGAGCTATTTCTTCTGGTGATCTGGCTATAAATAACGCATCGTGAAAGGCACCTACAAGTTTCGGACCGTTACATGAAAATCGTCTACCATCTTGGCGCTCATTACACCGATGAAGGGTTAATCCTGAATAGCTTGTTAAAAAACGCTCAAATATTGGAGCAAAACGGCATATTGGTGCCGCGACCTCAGCGCTACCGCAGTATATTGCGCGACAAACTTCAGGAATTACGGGGCAAGCCAGCCACTGACGAGGTGCAAGATGTTATGCTCGATCGCATTTTGGGCGAAGCGGTTTGCGACCGGGTTATCTTCAGCTTTGACAGTTTTATCAGCCGGGCCTCTCACGTTTTCCATGATGGTAAATACTACGGAAAAATGGGAATGAAGGCGCAACGGTTGCGCAATTTGTTCCCTGACTTTGAAGTGGAATTTTGTATCGGCCTGCGCGATCCAGCGACACATATCCCGACGTTTTTTCAAAATCAAAGTAAGGTGCTTGATTTTTCGGCCTGGTGCACGCAGATCGACATGCAGGCGCTCAGCTGGAAACGCACGATCGAAGAGTTGCGAAACGCTGTGCCCGACGCGCACCTCACGGTATGGTGTAACGAAGACACGCCTCTGATCTGGCCCGAGGTTCTTCAGGGTATTTGCAATCATTCTCAGGAATTGACGTTGAAAGGCAATGACGCATTGCTTGCGTCGATTATGTCTCAAGAAGGGTTGCACAGGATGCGAAGCTATCTCAGCGCCAATCCGCCAAAATCTGTGCACAGACGTCGCCAAGTGGTGACCGTTTTTCTTGATAAATTTGGTTTGGAAGATGCGATGGAAGAGGAGGTCGATTTGCCAGGTTGGACGCATCAGATCATGGATGGCTTGTCAGATCGCTACGACTCCGACATCGACGCCATCGCGCAGTTGCCTCATACCCATGTCATCTTACCCTAACACGTCCTGGACATACGTACTTTAAGGTCCGAAATTCTGACTGCCAGATCACATTCCCAAAGCGTCTTTATAGATCTCTAAAATCGCTTCTTCTTCAGAGAGATCTTGTGGATCGCGTTTGCGGATGGCGACGATTTTGCGCAGTATTTTTGTGTCGTAACCGCGTCCCTTCGCTTCGGCCATGACCTCTTTTTGCGCGTCTGCAAGGTCTTTCTTTTCTTGCTCCAGCCGCTCGTAACGTTCGACAAATGCGCGCAGCTCGTCTCGGGTGACACGCGTGACGTTCGAGACGGCGTCTTCTGTCATATCCATGAAAAATCCTCTTTCCAGTCAGCACTAGCGTGCAGTCGTTTGGCTAACGGTGCGGCGATCTCCGTGCAACCCCAAGCTTGCACGCGGGCGCGGGCTCAGCTACCCCGCCTCTTGGACTGTGCCGCTGACTGTTTGACCTGCACCAAGGATGCAATAATGGATATTTTAATTTTCTTTGGCGCGCTCGTGACGCTTTTGGGCCTGATTGGATTGATCTGGTGTATTGTTCGGGTGGCCAAGGCCCGTCGTTCCGGTGTCGATGAACAGACCCTGCGCGACATTATGCAACATACGATTGCGTTTAACATGGGTGCCCTGTTTGTGTCGGTGATCGGACTTATGATGGTGGTGCTTGGAATTCTGTTAAGCTAACGTCACGCGGCGCGCGCGACGCAAAGTCCTGTGAACACGGGCCGATAGATCCTAGCGCGGTGTCAAACGACCCTTGATTGAGAAATGGCACAGACATGTTCTGTACTCTGTGGTGCGATGGACGACCATTATCTTGGGTCCTGGTCACGCAATCGTCGCCTCTGGCGTATTCTGCACTGGCGTGCTGGAGCCCTTCGGCGGCTTGAACTGGGCGGATCCGTCCACCGGCTCTTGCCACCAACGACCGCGACGATCTGCGCATGTCGTATACAATGGTATGCAGTTGTTTGCCGCACCAGACAGCGCTAATGAGAGGAAAAATTCCCGAACCGGAGACGCCGCTGATGTCTGATATTATCTACACCAAAGTTGATGAAGCCCCCGAACTGGCCTCGGCCTCGTTGCTTCCCATCATCCAAAAATTTGCCTCTGCTGCTGGGGTTGAGGTGGTGACGAAAGATATTTCTCTGGCCGGACGGATCCTTTCAGCCTTTGCTGAGCACCTGCCCGATGCGCTGCGCCAACCCGACGATCTGGCCGAGCTGGGCCGTCTGGTCAAAACGGCTTCGGCCAACGTGATCAAATTGCCGAACATTTCCGCTTCGGTTCCTCAGTTGGTCGCTGCGGTGAAAGAGCTCCAGGGGCAGGGCTATCCCTTGCCAGATTATCCAGAAGACCCTGCCACCGATCAAGAGCGGGCGGTCCGTGCCAAATACGATGCGATCAAAGGCTCCGCCGTGAACCCTGTTCTGCGCGAGGGCAATTCAGATCGGCGTGCAGCCAAAGCCGTGAAAAAGTTCGCCCAAGCCAACCCGCATTCGATGGGCGTCTGGTCAGCTGACAGCAAAACTGTTGTATCCTCCATGTCTGGCAATGACTTTCTTTCAAACGAGGTGTCGGCCACGCTGACCCGAGACGAGCTTGTGAGCATTGTTCATGTGGCCGCCGATGGCCGAGAAACGGTTCTGAAAGACGGCCTGTCATTCCCTGCGGGCACTGTTGTTGACGCAACATTCATGTCGGCCAAGGCCCTTGGTGCGTTTCTGGACACTCAAATCGCCAAGACCAAAGAGGCAGGAACCCTGTTTTCGTTGCACTTGAAAGCGACGATGATGAAGGTCTCTGACCCAATCATTTTTGGCCACGCCGTGAAAGCCTGGTTGAGGCCGGTTTTTGAGCAATTTGGCGCGCAGCTCGACGCGCTTGGCGTGAACCCAAATTCCGGGATGGGCGATATGTTGGCCCGCGTTGCAGATCACCGCGAGATCATGGACGCCATTGACGCCGTGACCGCCGCGCGTCCGGCGATGTATATGGTCGACAGTGAGAAGGGCATCACCAACCTGCATGTGCCCTCCGATGTGATTGTGGATGCCTCGATGCCGGCTCTTATTCGGGCAGGGGGCAAAGGCTGGGACGCGGCGGGTCAAAAGGGCGATTGCAATTGTGTCATACCCGACAATTCCTACGCGCCAATTTATGACGAGACGATCAAGTTCTTCCGTGAAAACGGTGCGCTTGATGTGAAAACCGCAGGGGCTGTTCAAAACCTTGGCTTGATGGCGCAAAAGGCGGAAGAATACGGCTCGCACCCGACCACGTTTGAGATCGCAGAAAAGGGTGTTGTCCAGATGCGCCTGACCGATGGCACAATCTTGCACAGTCACCACGTCGAGGCCGGCGATATCTGGCGCTCGGCCAACACACGCAAAGCGCCGATTGAAGACTGGGTTCAACTGGCGATCGACCGACAAGCCATCGAAGGCTGTCAGGCGATCTTCTGGCTTGATGCCAACCGGGCACATGACGCCGAGTTGATCTCTTACGTCACGGCGATCCTAAAGGCCAAAGGCGCAGCGCATACCTTCAAGATCATGGATCCGCGCACGGCGACCCGTGTCACGCTGCAAGAGATCACAGCGGGTCGCAACAGCATTGCCATCACCGGCAATGTGCTGCGCGACTATCTGACCGATTTGTTTCCCATCCTTGAATTGGGGACATCGGCAAAGATGCTGTCGATCGTAAAACTTATGCAAGGGGGGGGATTGTTCGAAACCGGCGCGGGGGGCTCTGCACCCAAACATGTGCAGCAGCTCGTAGAAGAAAATCATCTGCGTTGGGACAGCCTTGGTGAATTTTGCGCGTTGGGCGAAAGCCTTAAATTTTTGGGCCAGACTCGTGACAATTCCAAAGCGAACGTTTTGGGTGATGCTGTCGATGCGGCGACCCAGGGAATTTTGGACCATGATCGCTCGCCTGGGCGCAAAGTGGGCCAGCCAGACAACCGCGACAGCCATTACTGGTTTGCGCGCTATTGGGCCGAAGCCTTGGCAGCCCAAAATAATGATGCGGACCTTGCGAGCCATTTTGCACCCTTGGCCAAGGCGCTGGCCGAGGGCGAGGCCGCGATCCTATCTGAGTTGGCCGATGCACAAGGTGCATCGGCCGATCTGGGGGGGTATTATCTGACAGATGCGCGCAAATCTGCATCTGTGATGCGTCCGTCTGCAACATTGAACGCCATTATAGGATCATAGGATGGCGCCGCCAGACGATCGCGAACCCGACTTAGAATGGACAGTGCGCCATCGTTGATGACGCGCCGATACCGCGCCCCTTGGCAAAAGCAGCAGCACGGTTGAGTTTGAAATTCATATGAGGTGAGAGGCTGCGTTCTGGATGAAAGTGAGTGTCGCCCGAGGCGTGGACAGAGGCTTGAGTCGAGGCTTGGACCGACGCATGGACAGAGGCGAACCTCTGTAATCTTCGCATGCCCCGGACACGGAGCATCGCGCTCTCCCATCGTCGAAACGGCAGATGTGGTTTCACCACGCGGTTGTTCAGCCCAGGGGGCCGTTCCTGGATTTTGCGCGGCGGCCATCTGTGTCAGCGCAGCGCCCTATGATGCCAACCGGTCCGTGACGATGCCCTCATGGTGACCGTATTTGCGCGTTGTTTTCTGAAAGAACTTCAATGCGTCCTTCTTGTTGCGTGCCCTCGTGACGAAGCGTTCAAGACCTTCGCCTTCCTGATCGATGGTCCGCCAAAGACAATGTCTCTTGCCCTTAATCTTCACGAACATCTCGTCAAGATCCGCGCGCCACTTGCCCCAGCTCAAGCGGTTTTCCTCTGACAAGGCCTTCAAACTCCGGCTTCTGCCTCGGCGGCAGTGCCATATTGGGGCAAATCAGCGACGGTCTTGCCATGGGCTGCCATCAATGTGTCGCGGACATAGGCAATATGCGCGGTTTCTTCGATGATTTCGGCCAAGTATTGCGCTGCCAACAGTGTCTTCCCCACCCCGATCGTTCCATGATTGGCAAGCACGGCGGCGTTTACTTTGGGATCTTGGAACACCGGGCTGATATCGATTTCGGTTTGCGGGCCGCCTTTTACCGACAGCGGAATAAGCGGCATCCGACCGAGTTTTTCTATGGTCTGGACCGTCAGGCAGGGGATCTCGATCCCCGCGCTGGCATAGCCGGTGGCCCAGGGGCTGTGGCAATGCACAACGGCATTGATATCTGAGCGGATGCGGTAAAGATCAAGATGAAAGTCCAAATCTTTTGAGGGCTTGTGCTTGGACGGTTCAATTGTGCCATCCAGATGGACCACTTGGAGATTGTCGCGCGTGCATTCCGCAAAGCCGACACCGGAGGGCTTGATGACAATCGCGTCGCGGCTGCTCAAGCGCGCGGACAGATTGCCACCGGCATTGGTTTGTAAGCGCAACTCAAAACAGCGTCTGGCGCAGGCAATAAGCGCATCTTTGGTGGCATTGATATCGGCGGTGTCAAACATGTTGGGCGTCCTGGGGTTGAATATTGAAGTGTTCGAAACAACGCATGATTTCCGTCGTGACTTCGGGGGCAAAAAGATGATGGGGCAGCACGCTCAGACCAATGTCGGACGCCAGCAGCGGGCGGATCGTCTCAAGGAAGACAGCGCGCAACCCCGGATCTTCGATCAGCCCTCCGGGCTTGTCCTGGCTGGAAAATCCGCCCATCGGCACAATCATCTGGCGCGGTCCTGTGCAGCTGTTAAGGGCTTCGGCCAATCGGGTTGCGACTCGCACCATTTCATCTGACGTCAATTTGGCATGGGTAAAAAAGCCCGTATGCGCATAGTGGGGGCGGTCAACAAAGCCCTTGGGCAAAAGCCCGATCTCGCCCAAGCCGACAAAGTTGAGCGCCCCGGGCAGCACAATCCGCGGCAAATCAGGGGCGACCGTGAACCGAGACGGCATGTCAACACATGCGCCCGCCACCTCGAGACGGGTCATTTCGTGGGGTGTTATGTCCAGCATGGCCTGAAAAGCACCGCGCGCGGCAAATCGCGCAAATGCTGCTCCGCCATAGCCATTGGCATGAAATACGGTTGTTTCATGGCCCTGGGCTTGCAGATGCCGACACACGGGAAGTACGGCATGCTCTGTCACCCCCAGTGAGGTGACCGCAACCGATTTTTGCTGATTAGGGCGGGCCACATGTCGGTGTGTCAGACACAAGCCCGCGGCCATAGCGGCGGTATTTTCAAAGATGTCGCGCAAGGTTGGGTTCAGTCCGCAGATGTCCGACAGCGCCGGAACCAACACGATCGAATTGTCCGCCGTCGCCGCGCGCGGATCAAAGGCGAGGGTGGTGACCAAAAGTTTTGGGAAAGTCGGGGGCAAGGCTCTGAAAGCGCGCAAAATAATCTCGCCGCCGGTGCCACCGCCAATGCCCGCGACCGCGTTTATCCCGGCATCCAGATGCTGGGCGATATTGCGCATGGCTTGCTCTGCCGCCTGTTCAATGGCCGTGACCTTGTCTGACCCACCCAAGACAACGCCGCCAGATTGCAATGAGATATCCAGCGTCTCGACCTCGATTCCATGCGCGCAGAGCCGTTCGGCAAAAAAGGCGACCTCATCTGCCTTTGTCGCCATCGTCGCCAGCAACAGCAGTGACGGCCGGGAAGTCGATGTCATCGTTTAACCCTTTACGGCACCCGCCGTCATTCCGGTGATGATTTGGCGCGACGCGAACAGGGTGAAGATGATCGGTGGAATTGCGAGCAGCATGCCAGTTGCCATGATCACACCCCATTCGACGTTAAACTCGCTCATATTATTGACGATCAGGATCGGAACGGTCTTTGTGTCGCGGTCAGACAGGGCGGAGGCCAGCAGATATTCGTTCCACGCGATCCGGAAGGTAAAGATCGCTGCTGCTGCAAGACCTGGTTTGATCAGTGGCAGCACGATTTTGAAAAACACCTGAAACGGCCCGGCCCCGTCGACACGGGCAGCCTCTTCCAGCGAACGCGGCACCTGGCTGATGAAGCTCTGCAAAATCCAGATCACAAAGGGCAGGTTCATCGCCACATAAATCAAAATGATCCCTGAATGGGTACCAGCCAGGCAAACATCGCCGCGACCGCCAAAAGCTTCGCGGATCGCGCCACCAATCAGACCGTCGCGATCGAGACAAAATTCGTTGTTCCAGAGCCCAAATACAGGCACCAACAAAACCGCTGGCGGCACCATTCGCACCATCAAAGTGGTCAATGACACGGTGTCGCGCCCCATGAATTGAAACCGCACCAGCGCATAGGCTGCCATGCAGCCAATGACCAAAGTCAGTGCCGTCGCAATCAAGGCGATGATCAACGAGTTGATGAACGCACCGCCGAATTTCAGCGAACAGTAATCAAGGTGGTCGGGCTCGTACCACAACACATCGCACAGCGCGGTTTCATAATTCTGGATCGTGGGCATAAAGATCAGCCCGGTCGCGCCCGAGATGATATCGACATCCAGCTTGAAGCTGTTGACGAACATCAAGGCAATTGGTCCGACCGACATCAGTATCAGGGCGATCAGAAGGGCGTAGAATCCAGGATGTTGCTTGTCATAATTTGAGGAGGCCATGGCGCTATTCTTCTTCCTGGATTGCGGCAGCGAGTTTCTCTGCCCGGCGCTCTTGCCAGCGTGTGAACGCAAACATCGCCAGGGTCAGAAGCATAAGCAAGATCAGCAGATAATTCGACATGGCCGCCGCGGTCCCCAGTTCTCGGAACTCGGTGGCGGTTCGCGAGATGCGCAAGGCGACGATTTCCGTCGATAGGCCCGGGCCGCCCTCGGTCATGACCAAAATAACTTCAAGCACCTTAAAGGCGTCGATCAGACGCAGCAGCGCGGTGACAATCAGGATCGGCATCATCATTGGCAACTTGATAAACCAAATTTGCTGCAAAGGGGTCGCACCATCGATCCGTGAGGCCTCGATCACGGAATGGGGCAGAGATTGAAGCGCGGCAAGCGAGAGAATGAAAATAAACGGTGTCCATTGCCAGACATCGGCGATAATGACCGACAAGAGCGCGTTTTGACCCAGCCAGTCCACTTTGGGAAGGCCGATCGCGTCCAATGTGCGGTTGATGGTACCGACGCTTGGATGGTACATATAGCGCCACATCAATCCAACGACGACGGGCGCAATCATCATCGGCAAAATGAACAAAGTGCGCAGCACCGACATGCCGCGGATGTTACGATCCAGCAACAATGCAAGGCCGACCCCGATGATCATCTCGGCCCCGACCACGAAAAAGGCAAAGGTCAACGTGACAGCCAGGCTTTCGCGGAAAGCGGGATCATGAAACAGATCGACGTAATTTTTCAGCCCGATGAACTCGGCTTCGCCGACACTCTGGCTTGGGTCCCAATCCAGCAACGAGCCATAGATCATATAGCCCAGCGGGTAGATCAGTGCGATCAACATGATCACGCCCGCAGGGGCGATGAACATGTAAGGCGTCAGACGGTTGAGCATTTGACCCTTCACGCGCGCATCCCCTGTCTTGCTTGGTTTCGTCTCGTACGGTGTTCGAATATGCGGCCCCGGCGTCAGATCGCGGGGCCGCAAAACGTTTGGATGGATTAAACCAGGCCGTGGCTTACTGCCATGTATAGTAGCCTGCCTCTTCCATTGTCACCCTGGCACGCGCCGCGACACCGTCCAGAGCTTCTTGAATGTCCAGATCCTCGGTCAAAACCTGGCTCAGGGTGGTGCCCAGATCCGCATTGATTTTGCCCCATGTCGGGATGATTGGACGCCAGTCAGGGTCGGCATGCTGAAGCGCCTCACCAAAAGTCGCCATATGCGGGAAGGCTGCATTTACATCTGCGTCTGCGTGGGTCGAGAACCGCGATGGGTTGCCGCCTGCCAGCGCGACCAACTTGTCGCCCTCTTTCGAGGTCAGCCACTGCATCAATAAGAATGCGGCTTCTTTGTTCTCGGCGTTGGCCGGGATCCCGATGCCAAAACCACCGGTTTGGCTCGCGCGCTCTGTGCCCATTGGGTGAAGGGCCCAACCGACCTTGCCAACAACCTGGCTGCGATTGGGATCGTCGATCTGACCGGCCACAACGGTGGTGTCGAGGAACATCGCCGTATCGCCGTTCAGGAAGGATCCCAGCGCCTCACCGAAGCCGAAGGTCGTTGCGCCTTCGGGGCCGCAATCCACGATCTGCTTGAGCGCCTCTGCCGCAGCAACACCAGCGGCGTTGTTCATCACAGGCTGCCAGTTTTCGTCGAAAATATCACCGCCAAGGGGGTTGAGGTGCAACAAGAACGCGTGAGCGGCATGGTGACCAGACGCGGCCCGCGAGGACAGGCCACCCATGCCGGGCTCAAGCTCGGGGATCTGGCAGGCCAGGCTCAACATCTCTTGGTATGTTTCAGGCACGTCAAGGCCGTGCTTTTCGAAGATGTCTTTGCGGTAGCCCAAGATTGAGGTCTCAGATCCGTATGGGATACCAAAGAGCGACCCGGTTTTTCCTTCAAGATATCCACGTTCTCCACCGGCAAACCCAATGTTGTACACATATCCGTCGATCAGATCGGTGGCGTCATAGGCCGGATTGGCCAGGCGAGGATTCATAAAGTATTTGGCCAGGTTCTCGAGCTGATCCGCATAGACGTAATCGGCCTTTGAGAACACAACATAAGCGATCAGGTCATATTCGCCTTCCTCTTGCGCCAATTCCAAGGTCTGCCGCTCGCGCATTTTCAAATAGGGCAGCTGATCCACCTCGACCTCGATGCCGGTTTCGGCTGTGAACTCAGGCAAGATCCGCATGACGGCGTCATAATGAGGATGCGCTGGGAAATTCACGATCAGCGTGGTTCCAGCGTAATCCTCATATGGGTTCGCAAATGCGCTCCCAGCGGCCAGTGCCAAAGCACTTGTCGCAGCAAGAGTTGTTCCAATTATTGATTTCAGCATGAGTCCCTCCCAATTGCTGACAGCGCCCCTAAAGCGCCTTTTCGGTAGTGTTATCAAAAAGATGAATATTTTCAGCGTGGATCTGAAAACGCAGTGTTTCGCCCAGTGCGATCGGGGTCTCCGATTTCAATTCGACCGTGACCTTCGCCTCACCGCAGCCACAAATCAAAACCGATTGCGCACCAATATATTCCGACACGATCACCTTCAGATCGAGGCTCTCATCCGCGGCTGCCTGAGGCGCATACACAAGATCCGAGGGCCGCATGCCGACCACGACGGTCTTGTGACCCGCTTGACGTGCGGCGTGTGCTTTGGCGTCTTGCAGTTTGACGGAAAAGCCAGCCCCATCGGCGAAAATGACACCGCCTCTGTCGACCAGGTCCGCTGCCATGAAGTTCATCGGGGGCATGCCCAAAAACCCAGCCACAAATTTATTGGCAGGGTTTTTGAACAGCTCTTCAGGTGTGCCTTGCTGCTGAATATGGCCCCCATGCATCACAACGATGCGGTCGGCCAGCGTCATGGCTTCGATCTGATCATGGGTGACATAGATCATGTTTTTGTGCACTTGCTGCCGCATGAGCGCCAGCTCGGCCCGCATCTGTCCGCGCAGTTTGGCGTCCAAGTTCGACAATGGCTCGTCGAACAGAAATGTTGCGGCGTCACGTGTCAGGGCACGGCCCATGGCCACGCGCTGGCGCTGACCACCCGAAAGCTCGCCCGGCTTACGGGTCAGATAATCCGATAGGCCCAACATGGCGGCCACTTCGCGCACCTTTTGGTCAATCTCGCTTTTGGGCCGTTTTTCCAGGCGTAAGGCGAATGACATGTTGGCTGCCACATTCATGTGCGGGTAAAGCGCATAATCTTGAAAGACCATCGCGATGTCGCGCGCCTTTGGCTCAAGCGCACTGACAGGACGGTCGTCGAAGTAAATTTCGCCGTCACTGACGCTTTCCAGGCCTGCAAGCATGCGAAGGGTTGTGGATTTGCCACAGCCTGATGGTCCGACGAGAACCGTGAATTCGTTTTCGCGCATCTCAAGATCAATGCCGTGCAAGACCTCCACGGCGCCGTAGCGCTTGACCAGATTGTCCAAACGGATGGTTGGCATGATTCCCTCTTAATCGCTCTCACTAGCATTGTGTATACAAATTTGAATGTAAATATGCAAAATTGCATTCGGTTGGCTTTTTTTGTATAACCCAGTGAGAGGCTTTGCCAGAAAAGGATCAAGAGATGTCGCAAAACCCATCCGCCGCCAGCCGATCGGGCCGGGGACGTACCGTCAGCCATATTGTGCGCGAGCTCAGCGATGACATTGCCGCAGGCGCTTTGGCCCCGGGTGAGCGTTTGGATGAAGTCAAGCTGACCGAACGGTTCGGCGTGTCACGCACCCCAATACGCGAAGCGCTGTCGCGGCTTGTGGCCCAGGGCATCCTAGTGCCGGGGGAAAAGCGCGGCGTGCGCGTTGCGGTCTACAGCCGCGAACAATTGGCGCAAATCTTTGAAGCCATGCATGAAATTGAAGCTGCTTGCGCTCGCGTGGCCTCGCAGCGCTTGACACTTTTGTCGCGCGCCGAAATCGAACTTGCGCAGGCTGGGTGCGAAGCGGCGGCGGAAAAAGGCGATGTTGTTGAATATAAACGGGCCAACGAAACGTTCCATGACGCGATCTATCGGGCAACAGGTAATCCCTATATGGCGGAAATTGCCTCTGACTTTCGTCACCGAACGGGGCCTTTTCGGGCAAAGAAATTCGCCAGCAAGGCGGATTTGATCAAATCGGCCGCCAGTCATCGTGATTTGATCTCCGACATATTTTCAGCAGATTCGAAAGCGGCCTCGGATGGGATGCGGGCTCATATGACTGCCAGTTTTATGGAGGCTTTGGCGGCAAACTGATCACCACGGTCAAATTTTCTCTTGTATCTGCGCACGGAACAGTATTTTTGTATACAAAATAGCTGACCGACTCGAAGGGATTGACCATGGGCGTACAGGAAACGAAGATCTACCCGATTAACACGGGATGGCTCGAAGCTGATCTGGGAACTTATATTTTCTGGAAAGGACCTGCAGGCAAAAAATACTGGAACCCGGTCTATTGCCACTATGTTGACACCGGCACGCATAAAATATTGATCGATACGGGGCTTTGCGATGCCGAGCGGGCCACCAAATATCATCATAAATGCGACAAACGCGGCTGTCTCGAAGTGCATGAGCATCTTGAGCAAAAACTTGGGGTCCATCCTGACGAGATTGACGCGATTGTATTCACGCATCTGCACTGGGATCATGTGCAGAATATGAAGAAATTCAAAAATGCCCGCTATATCGCGCCGAAGGCCGAGATCGAAATGGCCTATAACCCGCTGCCCTTATATTATCGGACGTATGAATGCGGCATCCTCGATATTGAACCGGCCTATGCGGGCTGTGTGTTCGAGGCGGTTGCCGATGAATGCGAAGTGCTTCCCGGTATCACGATGTTCCACACGCCGGGGCATTCGGTTGGCCATATGGGCGTTACCGTTGCAACCGCCATGGGCGATATCGTGGTTGCTGGCGATGCGATTTTTGTCGAACGCAACCTAGAGCCAAACCCCGCCGAGAAATGGCGCCATTGGGTGCCTGCGCGATTTGTGAATTCCTATGAAGGATGGAAGTCGGTCGAAGAAATCGACAAACGTGCCGATTATGTTTTGCCCTGCCACGATGCAGTGGCAAATCAGCGCTCTGATGTGTTTCCCTATGAAGGGATGCCGCTGCGCAAGCGTCGCCAACCGATCCCAGGGTTTCCGTTTTATTTTGGCGACATGCCTGCGGGTATGGCCGACAAGGCTGCACCCGCTTTGACCAAAGACCAGGCCGAGACCTATCTGGCAGGGCTGTCTGATCCCAAGGATATGGCGGAAAGCTGACCATCTGACTGGTTTTGTGATGACACAGGCTCTGAACTCGCTGCTGGAGATCGCATCAGATTTTGATGCCATGATCCTTGACCAATGGGGTGTGCTGCATGATGGCGCGCAGGCCTATCCCGGCGCCGTGGCGGCCGTCACGGCTTTGCGAAAGTCCGGTATGCGGTTGGCGGTTCTGTCGAATTCGGGCAAACGGGCCGCTTTGAATGCTCAACGGATTGCCGCGAAGGGTTTCGCGCCCGCGCTTTGGGACAGTGTCATGACGTCCGGCGAAGCGCTGTGGCAACAGGTTGCGGCGGGTGGTTTCGCGGGCCAACGGGTCTTTGCGATCACCGCACATCCTGAGGATGCGCGCAGATGGGCGCAAGGTTTGTCTGTGGCGTTTGTCGATCACCTGGAGGAGGCCGAGGCCGTTTTGATCATGGGTCTGGCCGAAGGGGATGCCGCACCGGACGAGGCGACCCTTGCAGCCTGGCAAGCGACAATCCTCAGGCGCAATCTGCCGGTCTATTGTTCTAATCCTGACAAAAGCTCGCCTCGGGCCGGGGGCCGGTTGGTGATGTCGCCCGGCGCGCTGGCGCACCGAATCGCAGACGCCGGCGGCAGTGTTGCTTATTATGGCAAGCCCCATTTGCCAGTTTACCGCGCGATCGAGACGGCATTGCAGCTTGCGCCCAATCGGTGTCTGATGGTTGGGGACAGCCTTGAACATGATATCGCCGGTGCCCATGCTGCGGGGTGGGCGACCGCCTTTATTCGCGGCGGCATTCACGCGGCTGAGTTTGACGGTGTCGATATGCACCAAGCCTTGGCGGTGGCCGCGACCCGCAAGGCCAGTCCCTTGCCAGATTTCACCCTAGCGACCCTGAGGTAAGCCATGACCGCGCTTTTGTCTGATGAATTTCGCGCCTTTTCTGCTCGTTTGGGCCAGGATCCATTGCGGGTCCAAGGGCCAGGGGGCAACACCTCGATCAAGGCTGGTCCGGTGATGTGGATCAAAGCCTCTGGTACGGAATTGGCCGATGCCGAAGATAAACCCATCTTCGTCGCCGTCGATCGCGATGCAGCCAAGGCCGTGGCTTTCGGGTCCGGCGACGGGAGCTGTCAGGCAACAGTGCTTGATCCCGCGATCACGCTGCGCCCTTCGATCGAGACGACGTTTCACGCGGCCTTGGATTGGGCGGTGGTCGCCCATACCCATTCGATTGCGACCTTGGTCCACGCTGTAAGTCCCGAGGGCCGTTTGGAGCTGGATCGCAAGCTGGCGGATCTGCCATTTGTACGGGTGCCTTATGCCAAACCCGGACTTGCCTTGACCCACCAGATCCTTCGACGGGTCTTGCCGGAGACGCAAGTCATTGTTCTTGAAAACCACGGATTGATCATCTGCGCTGCAACCGTGGCCGATGCGGCGCGCTTGATGGACGCGGTTGAACAGCGTCTGGCCATGGCCCCGCGCGCGCACGACCAGGCATTGCCCGCGACGCAGGCGCCGACCGGGTGTGTCTGGGCCGATGAAAGCTGGCTTGCGGGCGACGCGCGCGCTTTTGATTTGGCGCGTGCGGGCTCATACTATCCCGACCACGTCGTGTTTCTTGGACCTGCGGTTCCAACCCGGGATCCAGATGACAGATGGCCTGCGCGGCTGGTGCCAAAGACCGGTGTCGCGCTCAAAACCAACGCAACCTCCAGCCAGAAGGCGATGTTGCGGTGCCTTGCCGATCTTCTCAGTCGTTTGCCAGCCGATTGGTCCGCCGAGCCGATTGGCCCGGATGCGGAAGCAGAACTTCTCGATTGGGATGCCGAGAAATACCGCCAAGCCCTTGCTCAGCAATCATGAGCGGGCTGAGTCTCGGCATTGATCTGGGCACCTCAGGCATCCGCAGCGCTGTGGTGGAGACCGACGGCCAAGTGCTCTCGGACGCGCGTGCGCAATACGCGCCACAAGACCCAAACCGCATAAATGCCGAAATCTGGTGGCAAGGTGTTGTCGATTGTCTGGATCGCCAAATCCAAGCGCTGCGCGAGATCGGGCGTGATCCGGCCGATATCACACGTATTGCAGTGGATGGCACCTCGGGTTCGATGGTGCTGACCGACGCCAAGCTGGCCCCGGTGACGGGCGCTCTTATGTACAATTCAGGTGGGTTTGACGCCGAGGCCCGTGACATCGCCGAATATGCCCCTTCCCATCATATCACCCGCGGCACGTCGTCCGCCTTGGCCCGGGCGTTGCGGTTGCAGGCTGAGGATACACAAAACCAAGCCGCGCATCTGCTGCATCAGGCCGATTATATCGCCGCAAAACTCATCGGCCAGGGTGGGTATTCCGACCAGAACAATGCGCTGAAGACGGGGTATGATCCGCAAACCGAAAGCTGGCCTGAATGGGCGGAAGCCGCAGGTGTGCGGCGGCATCTGTTGCCACAGGTCAAGGCCGCAGGCGCGCCTCTGGCCCCGATTGCCAAGGCCGTTGCCGATCAGTTTGGCCTGTCTGCGCATACGGTCGTCTATGCCGGTACGACCGACAGCATTGCGGCCTTTCTGGCCAGCGCGCCAATCGTCGAAGGGGCGGCTGTGACGTCGCTGGGCACCACGCTCGCAATCAAGGTTCTCAGTCGCGTGCGTGTCGATGCGCCGGAGATCGGCCTCTATTCCCATCGTGTTGGTCCGTATTGGTTGGCAGGGGGCGCCTCAAATACCGGCGGCGGTGTGCTTTTGGCGCATTTCTCGAAATCTGAGCTGGATGCGCTCAGCGCTCAGATTGATCCAAATCTGCCGAGCAACCTGGCGTATTATCCGCTCGTCAAGCCCGGCGAACGCTTCCCCATCAACGACCCGCACCTGCCGCCGAAACTTAGCCCAAGACCGTCATCGGACGCCGCATTCCTGCATGGTCTTCTGGAAGGAATCGCCGGCATAGAAATGCGCTGCTATGCCGAGATGCATGCGCGCGGCTTGGCGCTGCCGACCCGGGTCATCACCGCAGGCGGCGGGGCGCGCAATCAAGTTTGGACTGCAATTCGACAACGCATTCTCGGCTGTCCTGTGGTTGCGTCGGATCAAAGCGAGGCCGCGGTGGGTGTCGCAAGGCTCGCGCTCCGAGATGTCACCATTGGCGCTGGGGCAGGGATCTGAAAGACTGGCGGTCGCGATTAAACTGATCTGACATTTGCACCGCTGGCGGACGCAACGCGGTACATGCCACACCAACACGCCGCCACACGAGGCATATCAAATTGAAGCTTGGGCCTGAGGCTCTTGCCGGCAGATGCGTCGTCGAAGATGTCGCCGATCGATTTGGGTTGACCCGCGCGACCACTCAGACCGCAAAGCGGCGACAAGATACAAGATAGCAAATTTGCGCAGGCCATTTGGCCTGCACATAGATCATCAGACAGACGTGCTCTCTGCGATTGACTATTGCAGTTCGACCTGGTCACTTGCAGATGGCGGCACAAAGTAGCCGACCAAAAAGGTCACCAGGGCGCTGAATGCAAGGTTCACCTCGACCGGCATTTCAATATCTCCAAATTCGGAAAGCGCCCAAACAGCAACAACCGACAAGGCCGATCCCAGGGAACTGGCGGTGACTTTACGCGCGGGGCGGTTTGTGATCATTTTGGCCATGTCACGCCTCCAATAGCAAAGATGCACGCAGCATTGCGGGCAAACTGTCAACCAATTGGCCAGAGGCGCGCGTGCCGTCCACGGGATGCCAGCGCCCCTCATGCGACCCAGGTTGGTTCCAATAGGAATTTGGATCATGAATGATAAGACCCGCGATTGTTCCGGCGACAATATGGGTCCCCAGCACTCCCAAACGCTGCCCTGCCTGACGCATCTCGGCTTCTTTGAGCGTGTAAAACCACAGCGGCGTGTTGCGCACAAAATCTGCCGCGCGCAGTGCGTTTCCTGTCCGCCCGAATGTCAGTTCGGCTTGGGTCAGCGGTCGGATTTTGAAGCCATGCTGTTGATTGAGCGCCGAAATACAGGCCTGCGCTGACGGAACAGACATCCGGATGCCGCGCTTCAAGTTCCGCGCGGCCAGGTTCTTTTCATCCAGTTGCACCGGTGTTGCGTTGGTTTCGTTCAGCGTGGGTGCTTCGTTTATCATCGCACGCAAGGGCAAAGCGACATTGGTGTCGATCCTGCGCGTGGTGCGATCGGCAAATTCAGAATAGGACAGCCCTGTGCGGGCCCAATCAATCACCCAGTTTTCCGGCAGGCTTGGCAATCCGAACATTGGATTGCTGCCGCCGCCCGTGAATTGAAACAGCAGATCAAACGACGCGCGCTGCGCGCTGGTCTCTGCATTGCGCCCAAAGGCGTCATTCCAGTCGTAATTGCCGCGCACCATAGAATGCCCGAACCGAAACGCTGCCACTGCGAATTCAATCGGCATGGGAAACGAGCTGCCGGTGGCATGGTTGCACGCCTGAAGAAAGCTCCCATAGACGGCCGCGCCCGAAGCTTTGACCTGCTGTAGCGCGACCGGATCACAGACCGAGGGCAGATAGACGTTCATCACCAGCCACTGATAGTGCATCACCACTTGTGCGCGGGCCTTTGCAAAAAGCGTATCAGCATCGCCGGTTTCACCCGCATTGCGCAACGCTTCGACCATCTGGTTGTGAAAGCGCAGAAAGGCGACATGAAGCTGCGCGACAAAGAGATTTTCGTCGTTGCGGGCATCGCCAATGACAGCCGCGGTGAGATTGGGCGCGGCGTCACCCCCAAGGGACTTGCGAATGTCGGGCGGCAGGTTGTCATAATCTTCACGTGTAAACAGTGGAGCGCCCGTGGCCGGTTGCATAAGCCGGCCCAAACGCAGCAGATCGGCCTCTCCATCCAGTGGCAATTTGTTGGGAATACCGCCTGGGAACGGCGAAAGCGCACCCAGCCACATTTTTGCCCGGTCATCCGGATTTCGCAGCAGACCGATCAGCTTGTCATAGGCAGAATTGTCGGTCGGCAGGGACGGACCATACAGACTGTCGAGGTCCAGCCGTCCTGTGCGCTGATTGACGATGGCACCGCTAACAGCTTCGCGGGGCTGTGGTGCGAAGTCGTCATTGGGGCGGGCGATGATATCGACAATCTGTGCTGCGTCGGACCGTGCGAGCCCCTGATGGGTGATGTCATGGTCGATAAATTGCCCAAGATAGGTGAACACGGGCGCCAGGGCGGAGTTGTTTGTATCTTCTGCATCTGCGTGGCTGTACAAGGCTTCTTGAAGGGCCCGCAGATGTGTGGGCGTCTCAGACGTGTAGGTCACGCTGTCTGCGTCTGGAAAAAGGAAGCCGAAATCCGCGCATGCGGACAGGCTTGCCGGGCTGACGACGGACAGGGCGCCGTGTTGCGGTGGGGTGGACATGATGGCATGCTCCTTGATGAAATTTTAACAAGTTCGAACCTGCCAGACGCCCCGTTATTCAACTGCCAATGTTCTGTGATTGTGTTGTGAGTCATCGCAACAGGCTGTCGCGGCGTGGCTTGTAAATGCAAACCGCCCGGGGCCAAGTTTTCTGACCACGGGCAGTTGTTTTTCATAAGAAATTGTTTTATTACAGTATGTTATGTTGCGGTTGGCCGGTCGCTTCCGGTCAGAAACTAGGTTTCCTCAGGCGGCGCATAGGCCAGGAATTCCCAGCAATATTGAACAACATCGCGTGCTGAAATGATCCCATATCCCGCAAGCCCTGCATTCAGGCGTTCGGGAAATTGATCCGCATGTTTGGCAAAGATGTCGGTGCCATAGCTGTTGCGAAACAAAAACGTATAGGGATTGTTTGGGTCATCGTCGCAATTTTTGACATAGCCCACCAAACAAACACTGTGTCCGGCCACGGGCCGCTTTTGTTGGAAGATGTCATCGGTCGGATACCGGATATGGCCACTGATGCGCGCATATTCTCCGGTCCACACATATTCAGCTTCATTTAAGATCGCAAAGGCCGCCACGACTGGCGTTCCGGCGGCCAAGCACCGGACGAAGAAATCGGCCAAATTTACGCGTTTTGAGCCGTTCTTCCATGGGCCGATGCCATCGTCTGTTTTCTGCGCGATATCGTGGACCAAAACGGTCTTGTCCACTTTCCGAGCGGCCACCTTTTGCAAGTCCAGTCCGTTGAACTTTTTGGGATGTTCCGGCGGCTGCACAGGAGCATGCGGTTCATAAGGCGCATCCGCTGCATCCGCCAAACCGACATCGGTGAGCACATCCATCACCTGACCCAGATATGTGCCGCCGCGTTGCTTGAAAATTTTCTCGGCCAGGCCCGTTGGGGGCTCTGGCACATGGGTAAAGGGCTGGCGCCAGGCGGTATCATAGAGATGTTCCTCGGACAAAGGCTGATAAATGCTCTCGCCACTTTTGATAAATCGGCGCAGCTCTTCTGCGGCGACCACTGCAAAAGCGTTGCAGGTGCCGCGTGCGTGTTGATGACGCACGGACCATTCGTGATTTTGTCGCAATCGCGCGCTGAGATCCACGCGTATTGGGCATTTTTCAATGCCGGTCCGATCGCTGGCATGCCGGTCGGCCAATTCGACTTGAAGCTGCGCATAGGAATATTGCGCCACTCCGCTGCCGAAAACGATGTCTTCTGTCATTTGTTTGCCTCCTGAAGGCTGGAGCCGATCACGAGAGGTCGAATTGCGACAATTCCGCTTTACAGCCTTTCAATAGATCTTCGACGATCTTAGAGTCGACGAGTTGTCCGACAACCCAATCGGCAAGCGCGCGCCCCGCTTCAGAATCGCTTTGGTAATGCAGACCGGCCCGTTCTCGATTGTGCGCAATCCTCAGCGAAAGCTCGGACAGATACGCGCCAATCCCGGTGTTTTTCTTTTCACCGACCGCGCCTACGGCGTGCTGGATCAGCCCAGAGACAGTCTCGGCCTGAGTTGCGTGGTTGCTGGGAAAGGACGGATGCGGTGGTGTTGGCAAAACAGGCAATATGCCAGGCCAGACCTGTACCGGTCGCGCACGCATGAAGTGCAGCTTCCATTCCATACCCACAATGCCCGACACCATCATACCCACCGAGATCAGACGTGCCGTATTGGGGTATTGGATCGGATTGATCGACAAGACATTGTAAAAATAGTGGTGAAAACTGCCCGATTGGTCCTCGATCTCTGGTCCGTATTTTTGAAGCGTCCGATCACGGTCTTCGACAATCGCGTAATGCAGCTCCGTCGCAACGGGACTCTGGGTTTTCAGATCAAGCTGATCTTCTGGGGCGTTCTGAATATCTTTCAGATAGGCCGATAGCATCTTCTTGACGGATCTTTTTGATGCCTTTGAGACCCCGCTGACCAGCGGCAGCAGATCCACCAGTTTGGATTGGGCCCACAGATCCGGGTGCAAGTCCTCCTCTTGAAAGGTGACACCTGATATGGGCTGAAAGGCCTCGTCAAGCGTGTCTCCTTTGATCGACAAAGGAAGCAGCGAAGGCATGACCGTGCCTGCACCTGGGCCTTGCCCGGACGTGGTCGAGCCGCGTGTTGCCCCATTCGTTGCGCCGTTGGTGGCCCCATTTGTGGC
>JBELMC010000003.1:4110-28022 GCA_042096155.1 Dinoroseobacter sp. | reverse complement strand
GTGGCCCCATTTGTGGCGCCGTTTGTCGCGCCGTTGGTGGATGGCAAAAAAGACATGTGATTTCCCCTGCTTTGATTTTGGGTGTTATAGATGCGTTGCCGCGAACGCGCCGTGAATTGAGTGTGAATCTCAGGCCGGCAAACCCGCGTCCAGCAACAAGTCCGCAAAGGCTTTACGGTCGGTGGGATCGCGGAAACCCTGAATCTTCTGAAATTCCAGAACGGAAAAATCGGGATTTATTGTTGTGTGATGTTCCACCAGCGGCGCGGCTTCGGCGTATCGTCCCGCGGCCATAAGCGCAGCAATGGTTGCGCGGATATTTCCACTATAATTGGGCGCACGACGGAAACTAGAAAATCCATATTCTGCAGCGGCATCATAATCACCTTGGCTGAATAGAGCGAAACTGAGAAAATGTTCGTTTCTGAAGATAAACGGGTCATAGGGCGACAGCTCAAGCACGCGGCGTCCATTGCGCACAGCGTGTTCGGCGTGCCGGGTTGTTGTTAAGGTCGGAACCGACCACGCCAGCGCCTCTGCGTCGTTGGGACTGAGATCGATTGCATCGTGGATCAGCGAAAGCGCGGCATCGTAATCGCGATCAAACATCATGCGATTATGAGCCCATAACGCCATGACACGCCCGTCGCGCGGCGACAGGGCAATTGCTTTGCGAGTGTGCTGATCCAGGGCTGCACGATCTGCCAGCCTGTCGATCGACCAGCCTTCCCAAAGGCGGATCGAAAGCCAATCCACCATCATCGAATGGGCAGGGGCAAATTGCGGGCCATTCTGCACCGCAGCGGCCAAAAGCTGCCCGGCTTCTATGAAGGCATCATGAGACAGTTTAAATATCAAATCCTTGGCTTGCAGGACCAGATGATAGGGCTCCAGCTCATGGGGCGGCATCGTTCGCGACAGGTGCAACTCTTCTGCATCAACGGACGGCACGATCGCACGGGCAATCTGTTCCGCGATTGGCAGGTTCAACATCAAAATATTTTGTTTCGGACTGAGCAATTTGGTCGCCCAGATCACCCGTTCGGTCTGGGCTTCGACCAATTGGGCCGTCAGGGCCGCTTGATCGTCTTTCAAGCGAACCGATCCTGACAACAAATACCGCGTATTCAAATCGCGCCCGACATCCGCAGGTCGCGGCACTTGGCCCAAATACATCCGTGTGGTGTTGCTTGAAATAACAGACGGCGCCCGGAATGAGGCCAGATGGCATGTCAGGTGTTCCAAAAGGGCCAACGACAGATCGTGGTCCCTTTGTTCGGCTCCGAACACTTCAAAAGGCAAAACGGCCATCGTGATCGGCTGGGCTCTGGGCTGTGCTGCCGAAAGTGCAACCGTTTTCTGCGGCGGTTCATTCAATTTGATTGCAACCGCCAATTCCTGGGTTGCAGGCGCGGGCTCTGCGTCCATGTCTCGTTCTAACCGCTGATAAAAGAGATCATAGATCCGCAGCGCTGCGGCCGGTTCTGCGTTTTCCAAAAACGTCGACATCAAGGCGCGAACCGCTTCCTCATCAAATTCATCTAAGTCGAGGGCTGTTTGTGCGCAGGCATGGCGCACCGCCCAGTCTATCTTCGTGTTTGTGTAAATGTCTTTTAAGTGCCGCAAAACGGTGTCGATTGAATCGTTGCGTATTTCGCGGGCCCAGTCTTCAAAAGGTTGAGTGATCGAAAATATATCCGAGATCAGCCGCCGTATTTTTAAACACTCCGACAATGCTGAGCAGGCAAACGGGCTTGTTTGCATTTGAACCAACAAAGCATCCAGATCCGTCGAAACAAGATCACGCGTGAGCCTGATGTGTTCGCCATCCCGCAGCAATAAGCGATCGGCCAACGGACCCAGCGCACGGCGGATCGAAACGAGACATTGTCGAAACGACGCTCTTGCCCGCAGCGCATCTTTTTCCGGCCAGAGCAATTCACACAATTCAGAGCGTAGAAACGGACCGTCCGATCCCAATGTCAGATAGACCAAAATAGCGCGCGCCTTCGTGCTGCGCAGCCAGACCGGGCGCCCATCGACGAAGATTTCGACCGATCCGAACACCTGCACGTGAAACGGCGGCGCAGCCAATTGACCCTGCTTTGGTCCGCGAGGCTTTTCGTCGCTCATCAAAAAAGCGTCCCTGGCACATAAATACACCGGGCCAAACGACTATGCAAATTAACACTTGTCAACAGATCGGGGCCGATCCGGTGTGCGCGAAATTTAGGCAAACTCTGATTTGCCAATGAGATCGAAGCAGGGCGTTGCTGAATGAGTGGCCAACAAGTTTGGGGGAAATGCAGCGCAAAACCGCCTTTTTTGATGAAAGCGCTTCGCATTGCTCGACTGCGCCAGGCACAATCGGTCGGCGCAACAGCCATGTGGCGGAGGTTTTGTCGCGTTACGCGTCAAGCTCGACCCAGACGGGCACGTGATCACTTGGTTTTTCGCCACCACGGACCGATGCCTCAATTCCGACATCCACCATCAGATCGGCACAAGATGGGGTCATCAGAACATGATCAATACGAATACCATCATTTCGGTTCCAGGCGCCGGCCTGGTAATCCCAAAACGAATAGTGTTGGGGCTGCGGGTGGCGCGCGCGAAACGCTTCGGTAAATCCCAGATTCAGGATCTCGCGGTAAGCCGCCCGGCTTTCAGGGCGCGCCAGGGCGTCGGTTTGCCACACTTCGGGCCGCGCCGCGTCGATGTCTTGCGGGATGATGTTATAGTCTCCGGCCATCAAGGCGGGTTCTTGGGCAGCGATCAACGCGGCGGCACGGGTCTTCATCCGATCCATCCAGGCCAGCTTATAGTCGTATTTCGGCCCGGGTGCGGGATTGCCGTTGGGCAAATACAACCCGCAGATCCGCACGGCCGTCTTCGGGCCGATCACCGTGCCCTCGATCCAGCGGGCCTGGACGTCACTGTCATCGCCGGGCAGTCCGCGTGTGATATCTTCGATTGGCAGTTTGCTCAGGATCGCCACACCATTGAAGCTTTTTTGTCCGTGGGTTTCGACCGTATACCCGCGATCTTCAAACGGCGTGCGAGGAAAATTTTCGTCGATCGACTTGATCTCTTGCAGCACCACAACCTCGGGCTGGAACGCATCCAGCCAGCGCGGCAAGGCCTCGATCCGCGCTTTGATTCCGTTGATATTGAACGTCGCGATTTTCATGGCGTGCTCCTGGTGTTTTGATCCCCCGCCGGACGGAATGCCGCGCAGGCCGCCTAAGGGTCTTGGGCGCGCAGCACGCCTTGCGCGGTGATGTGGGTTTTGCCGCCCAGATATCCGTGCAGGGCCGAGGGCAGCACGACCGAGCCATCTTCTTGTTGACCGTTTTCCAGCACAGCAATCAGGCACCGCCCGACCGCAAGACCGGAGCCATTGAGCGTGTGCACGAATTCGGGCTTGCCACCGCCGTCGGGCTTGAACCTTGCGTTCATCCGGCGCGCCTGGAAGTCGCCACAGACCGAGACGGAGCTGATCTCGCGATAGGTGTTCTGACCGGGCAGCCAGACTTCGATATCATGGGTTTTCATCGCCCCAAATCCCAGATCGCCCGTGCACAACACAACCGTGCGGTAAGGCAATCCCAACGCTTCCAGAACGGCTTCGGCGCAGGCTGTCATCCGTTCGTGCTCGGCCAGACTGGCCTCTGGATGGGTGATCGAGACCATCTCGACCTTCTCGAACTGGTGCTGGCGCAGCATGCCGCTGGTGTCGCGACCGGCACTGCCCGCTTCCGAGCGGAAGCATTGTGTGTGGCTGGTCATACGGATTGGCAAATCGGCCGCCTCGAGCACCGCGCCGGCCACGGTGTTGGTCAGCGTCACTTCCGAGGTCGGGATCAACCACCAGCCATTGGTGGTCTGATAGCTGTCTTCGGCAAATTTCGGCAGCTGGTTGGTGCCATACATCGCCGCGTCCCGCACCAGAACCGGGGTGATCATCTCGGTCAGCCCGTGGCGTTCGGTGTGCAGATCCAGCATGAACTGCGCCAAGGCCCGGTGCAAACGCGCCATCGCACCACGCATCACCACGAACCGCGCGCCCGACAATTTGCCCGCAGTGGCGAAATCCAAGCCCCGGGCGGCGGGCAGGTCGTAATGCTCTTTGGGCGCAAAATCCAAACGGGGCGGCGTGCCCCAACGTTTGATTTCGACATTGTCGTCTTCATCCTGGCCATCGGGCACATCGGCATACGGCAGGTTGTCAAGCGCCATCAGCATTTCGGTCAGCTTGGCGTCTTCGGCTTTGGCCGCCTCGGTCAGGGCGGCGACTTCGGCTTTCTTTTCCGCGACCAACCCGCGCAGACGCTCAAATTCGGCGGTGTCGCCGGCGGCTTTGGCGGCGCCGACCTGCTTGGACGCCGCGTTTTGTTCGGCCTGGGCGTGCTCGGCGGCCTGGATCTTGGCGCGGCGTTGGGCATCCAGCGCCAGGATCGGTGCGGAGGCCGACGTCACCCCGCGCCGTGCCAAGGCGGCATCAAAGGCAGCAGGGGTGTCGCGGATGGCGCGGATGTCATGCATGGTCTGGCTCCGAAATGTGCTGTGCTTGCCGGGGCGGTATGCCTTGATCCGATCGCTTTTGGAAGAGGGCAGGCGCACCCGATCCGCAGGGGCGCGCGCCGCGCTATCCGTCGTCTTCGGCCATCCAGTTGCCCTGTGCTTTGGGCGGCCGGCCAAGATCGGAAAATCTGCCCTCATCGGTGTAATATTTGCGGCGGTCTTCCCAATTGTACCCGTCTGGCCCCAGCGCCTGCCACGCCTGCCACTCGGTTTCGAATTCAGAATATCGAAGATTTACATCTGGCCAATTGGGTCGAGAGATCGTGGACGGCAGTTCGACCGACGCATCCCCAAACGCCTGATTGATGGTTTCTTGCTCAACGTTGATCAACTTGTACTGGGACCATTGCAGGCCTGCACCTCGGAACGATACTCCACCGAGCCGGGTCCAAGAGTCCATCTTTGTATTTCGCAATCGCGCGGCTTGTATTGCTGCCCCGCTGAGATCTGCCCCTTGCATGTGTGCGAAGCTGAAATTGGCATGTTCGAACCCGGCAGAACTCATTTGAGCTACTTCCATTTTTGCGCCGACTAGGGTGGCTCCTCGCATTTTTGCGTTACTTAGTTGCGCCCTTTGCATCTGTGCCCCAGAGAGGTCTGCGTTTTGTAAATCCAGCCCGCCTAGGTTAAACCCCTGCAGATTTGTGTTGCGCAGGTCGACGACCTTTGTGGATGGATCGTTGGATTGGCGGCGGATTTGGGTGTTGAGCCGCGACAGCGACTGCACCGCGCGTTCCATATCGGGGCGTTCCACCTTTAGGTTTTGAGCCCAAGTCCACATAGCCTCGGGCGACAGATCCTTGGGCACGGGTTTTGCCGGATGCTCCCGCGACAGCTCTTTGACATAGACCGACAACAGCCGCGCGATGCGGATCGCCTCGTCCGGTTTTTCCTGGGCCAGCCCTTCCAGCCGGTCGATGGCCGCCGCGCGGCGCACCAGATCATCCGCCCATTCGGTCAGAACCGTCTTGTTCCCGTCTTCGTTTTCGATCACCCGCGTCACTTGTTTGCGCGCGGCCAGTTCCTCTGTCGCGGCGTTGATCTTGTCGTTGAACAACGCCTGGCCCTGCAGGTTGGCTTGTTTGGCAGCAAGTGTTGTGCGCCAGGCCAGAAACGGCGCACCAAGAGCGGCAATCAAAAGGTACCCGACACCCCGGATGGCCTCGTGATTTCCCGTGAACAGTGCCCGAAACAAGTGTCCGGTTGCGACAATAACGATCACGACAAGACAGATCGCAAAAAAGAGCAGCAGCGAACCCAATAGGGACCCCAGCCAACGCGCAACCAAGAAATTTGGCGGATTCTGTATCCCCAACCAGTCAAGCAGGTTGTTTTTGTTGTCTGTCATGTACGCCCCGATTCTCGCGCTCTTGCGCGCCACCCTATACCAGCGCGTCGGTAAAGGTGTAGCGCCCCGGCCGCGCGGCGTTTTGCCAGATACTTTTGCCCGACGTTTTTGCCAGATACTTGTGCCCGACATGGGGCCGCGCTGATTTGAGGGCGCGCCGATTTGACCGGTTGCAACCTGTCTTGCGCCTGCCGTGCGACGCGCATAGGGTGCGCGCCAAACCCGCATCGGCCCGTCGGGCCAGCAACCACAAGGACTTTATGATGTTCGTCACCCCCGCCTATGCCCAGGCCGCCGGAGCCGGCTCTGCCCTTTCGTCATTCGTGCCGCTGCTTTTGATTTTCGCCATCATGTATTTCTTTCTGCTGCGGCCCCAGCAAAAGAAGCTCAAAGAGCATAAAATGATGGTCGAGGCGCTGCGCAAAGGCGATCAAGTGATCACCCAGGGCGGGCTTTACGGCAAAGTGACCAAGGTCAAAGAGGGCGACGAGATCGAGGTGGAAATCGCATCGGGCGTGACCGTGCGGGCGGTCCGCTCGACCATCGTGCAGGTTGTCAACAAAACCGACCCTGTTAAGTAAGATTAACAACGGCCCGTAAGGCGTTCTGATTATGCTGCAAATTACTCTTTGGCAACGGCTCATGATCTTTGGGCTTGTGGCTCTGGGCTTGCTCTTTGCGCTGCCCAACGGGTTTTATGACCGGGTTGAGAGCTATAATGACGCGCGGGCCGCGGTCGAGGCGGGTCAATCGCCCGACAGCCTCAGCGCAGAGCTGGCCGCCTGGCCCGGTTTTCTGCCGTCGGGGTTGGTCAATCTGGGGCTGGATCTGCGCGGCGGCGCACATCTGCTGGCCGAAGTGCAGCTCGAACAGGTCTATATCGGCCGGATGGACAGCCTGTGGCCCAGTGTGCGCGATGCGTTGCGCGCGGTGCGCGAGACGGTCGGCACGGTCCGCCGCGTGGATGCGCCCGACGGCCAGTTGTGGGTCCGGATCGGCGAGGTGGCGGGTCTCGAGGCGGCATTGGCGGCGGTCGAGGCGTTGTCGCAACCGCTGCAAACTCTGACAGGTGTCGGCCAAGGCACGCTGGATGTCAGCTTTGAGGGCGATGTGATTGTCGTGCAATTGTCCGATGCCGAGGCCAGCGCGACGAATGATCGGACCATGGCTCAGAGCCTGGAAATCATTCGCAGACGGGTTGATGAAGCAGGGACCCGCGAACCCACGATTCAGCGCCAGGGCGAAGACCGGATCTTGATCCAGGTGCCGGGCATCGCGTCCGCGACTGAGCTGAAAGAGCTGATCGGCACCACGGCACAGCTCAGCTTCAACGCTGTGATTGGCCGCACAAGCGATCTCGATGCCCCCCCCGGTGCGCGCAACTTTATCGCCCCTTCGATCGATGAGCCGGGCGCTTATTACATTTTGCAAAAGACCCCCGTTGTCACCGGTGAAGAGCTGACCGACGCTCAGCCTGCCTTTGACCAAAACGGCCGTCCCGCAGTGAACTTTCGCTTCAACCCAACCGGTGCGCGTCAGTTTGGCGACTATACCGCCGAGAACATCGGCGCGCCTTTCGCCATTGTGCTCGACAATGAGGTGATCAGCGCCCCGGTGATCCAGTCGCATATTCCGGGTGGATCGGGGATCATCACCGGACAATTCACTGTTGAGGACTCGACCCGCCTTGCGGTTTTGTTGCGCGCTGGCGCGTTGCCTGCCGAGGTGACCTATCTCGAAGAGCGCACCGTCGGCCCGGAGCTGGGTCAAGACAGCATCGATGCCGGCTCGATCGCGGCGGTTATCGCCTTTGTCGCGGTGCTGGTGTTTATGGCGGTCAGTTATGGTGCATTCGGTGTGTTTGCCAATATTGCGCTGGTCATCAATGTGGGCATGATCTTTGGGTTGCTCAGCGTGATTGGGGCAACCCTGACCCTGCCGGGCATTGCGGGCATCGTGCTGACCATTGGCATGGCGGTGGATGCCAATGTGCTGGTGTTTGAGCGGATCCGTGAAGAGCTGAAGACCGCCAAAGGGCCCGCGCGCGCGATCGAACTGGGCTATCAAAAGGCGCTTAGCGCGATTATTGATGCCAACATCACCACGTTTCTGACGGCTGTGATCTTGTATGTCATGGGCTCGGGCCCTGTGCGAGGCTTTGCGATCACCCTGGCGCTTGGGATCATCACCTCGGTCTTTACCGCAATTTATGTCACGCGCTTGCTGATCGTCCTTTGGTTCGATCGCCGCCGCCCCAAATCGATCGAGGTATAACCTGATGCGTTTGAAGCTCGTTCCACAACAGACCAATCTTGATTTCTTCGGCCGCTGGAAGATCTCGTTTGGCGGCTCTGTCGTTGCGATGATCTTGTCGCTTTTGTTGTTTCTGATCGTCGGCCTGAACTTTGGTATCGACTTTCGCGGTGGCACCACGATCCGCACCCAATCGAGTGCCGAGATCGATGTCTCGTCCTACCGCGTTGCGATTGCACCGCTGGGGTTGGGCGACGTCACGATCACCGAGGTGTTCGATCCCACCTTCGCGCAGGACGCGCATGTCGCGATGATCCGCATCCAAGCGCAGGACGGACAAGAAAGTGTCACACCCGAAGTGATCCTGGCGGTCGAGGCCGCTTTGCAGACCGTGGATCCGACTGTGACATTTCCGGCCGTGGACTCCGTGGGACCGAAAGTTTCAGGCGAGCTGGTCCAGACGGCCGTGATCGCAGTGGTTTTGGCGATTGTGGCGGTGCTCTTGTATATCTGGCTGCGCTTTGAATGGCAGTTTTCAGTCGGGGCGGTCGCTGCCTTGGTGCATGATGTTCTGATTACGATCGGCATCTTTTCCGTGCTGCAAATCAAGTTCGATTTGGCGATCATTGCGGCCCTGTTGACGATTGTGGGCTATTCGTTGAACGACACCGTGGTTGTGTTTGACCGTGTCCGGGAAAACCTGCGCAAATACAAAACCAAGGACCTGCGTGCAGTCTTGAACCTATCAATCAATGAAACGCTCAGCCGGACAGTGATGACGTCGGTCACGACTTTGCTTGCTCTGATCTCATTGTTTGTCCTGGGCGGCGATGTGATCCGGGGCTTTGTATTCGCGATGATCCTTGGTGTGATTATCGGCACCTATTCGTCTGTTTTCGTCGCCTCGACAATTTTGTTGTATTTTGGGGTCAAACGCGACTGGTCGAAGCCTGATGCGAATGCTGGCAATCGATACGCGAATATTGATGCCTGATGGCTTGGCTCTTGCGTTTGAAACGCCAGGGCTGATTGGGTTGATGATCGCAGCCGTGTTGGCTGGGCTGGTATATGGTTTTGCCGGATTTGGCGCGGCTTTGGTTTTCATGCCTTTGGCGAGTGCGACCGTCGGGCCGATGATTGCCGTTCCAGCCTTCCAGTTCACGGCGATCATCTCATTGCTGACAGTCGTGCCGCGCGCAGCACCTGTTGCGCAATGGCGGCCCGTGGCGGTTTTGTTGATTGCGGCTTTGATCGCAGCACCTGTCGGGATCTGGATGCTGGCGAACTGGCCTGCCAAGCAGATGCGATGGGGCGCTGTAACCATCATTGCCGTGACATTGGCGGCTTTGGTGTTGGGATGGCGCTACAAGGCGGCGCCGGGTGTCCCCACACAAAGCCTTGTTGGCGCTGGGGCCGGGATCATGGGCGCCTCCATGGGTCTGAACGGACCATTGGTGATCTTGTTTCAACTGGGCGGGCAGAACCGAGCGGAGCAGGTCCGGGCCAACATGGTGTTGTTTTTGACTTTCAACAGCCTGTTGTTGTTGCTTTTAATGACATGGCAAGGCGTTTTGACGTCCCAAGCATTTTGGCTGGGCGCAGTGATGCTGCTGCCGTACGGCTTGGCAACTGTGATTGGCCAAGCATTTTTTGACCCCAATCAAGAGCGCCTGTACCGTGTGGTGGCCTATATTCTCATTGCATTATCTGTTCTGGTGGGACTGCCTTTGTGGGATTGAGGAGACGTCGATGCGGTTGAACGAAGTGCAATTTGACGGTGCGGCGCCGATCACCGGATATGGTCCGGACTTCTTTCGCGTGGGCGATCAGGTGATCAAAGGCGGAGCATTGGTGGCGCCGGGGCATCAACAGGCCTGGGATGGTTTGGAGGATGTCGCATCGGTCCTGGTCTTGGCGGATCGCGTCGATGTGGTCTTGGTTGGGATGGGGGCTGAGATCGCGCATGCACCGCCAGGGTTCCGCGCGCGTCTCGAAGATGCTGGCATGGGTGTTGAGGTGATGAGCTCTGCATCTGCGTGTCGCACATATAACGTCTTGCTGGGCGAAGGGCGCCGGATTGCGGCAGCCTTGTTGCCGGTTGGGGGACAGTTTTGACAAAAAATCGCTGTGGCTGGCGGGCCGCGGGCCAGGGCCGGCCCGCCAGCGCTGTGCACAGATTGAAAACGCAGGCTTTGCGCTTGGATCTGTGCTGGGCTAGTCAGTAGGGATGAATGTCAAGGTTTCAGATCTCGGCTGTGCGCGTGGGGGTTTGCCGGTATTGAGGGGCGTTTCATTTGCGGTTGCACCCGGCGAGGCATTGGTGCTGCGCGGTCCCAACGGAATTGGAAAGACCACCTTGCTGCGCACGCTGGCCGGATTGCAACCCGCGCAGGCGGGCCGTCTGTCATTGGACGAAGAGGAGGTGGCCTATGCCGGGCATGCCGATGGGTTAAAGGCAGGGTTGAGCGTGGCGCAAAACCTGGAATTCTGGGCCGCCGTATATGGTCAGCACCAGATCTCGGCCGCGTTGGACGCTTTCGCCCTGAACCCGTTGCGGGCGCGTTTGGCCCAGGATTTGTCAGCAGGCCAAAAGCGGCGCGTGGGATTGGCCCGGATGATGGTCACCGGACGCAAAATCTGGATTTTCGATGAGCCCACTGTCAGCTTGGATGCTGAAAATACCGCTATGTTCGGACAGATGGTGGCGCGCCATTTGGATCGCGGTGGCAGCGCGTTCATCGCCACCCATATCGATTTGGGCCTCGCAAAGGCGCGTGTTCTCGATCTTACGCCGTTTAAGGCCGGTGAACACAGCGACCGCGAAGATCTCTTCCTGTCCGAAGCGTTTTAGACGATGAATGCGCTTTTGAAACGCGACCTGATATTGGCGATCCGCGCGGGGGGCGGTTTTGGACTGAGCCTTGCGTTTTTCCTGATCGTGGTGGTTTTGGTGCCATTCGGGGTTGGCCCGCAAAGCGATATTCTGGCGCGGATCGCCCCTGGAATTTTGTGGGTCGGCGCATTGCTGGCGTGTTTGCTGTCACTTGACCGGGTTTTTCATCTCGATTTCGAAGATGGCTCGCTTGACTTGCTGGCCAGCTCTCCCTTGCCACTTGAAGCGGTGGTGGCCGTCAAAGCGTTTGCCCATTGGCTGACGACCGGCCTGCCGCTTGCGGTGATTGCGCCGGCCTTGGCGATTTTGCTCAATCTGCCAGGCGCGGGGTATCTGTGGCTGTTTATCAGCCTCGCGCTGGGCACCCCGGCGCTGAGCATTGTCGGTGCCTTCGGTGCAGGCTTGACGGTTGGATTGCGGCGCGGTGGTTTGTTGTTGTCGCTTTTGGTGCTGCCGTTATACGTGCCGACGCTGATTTTTGGTGCCGACGTGGTGCGCCGCGCGGTTGAGGGTCAGTCGGTCTCCACACCGCTGGCCATGCTTGCGGGGCTGACCCTTGCCGCATGGGCCAGCCTGCCTTTTGCCACGGCTGCGGCAATCCGTATCAACCTGCGCTGACGATTGTGGCCCTTGCGCTCATTGCGCGAACCCGTCTTGCTGCTACTGTTTGGGTTATGTCGATTTGGGAATATGCCAACCCCGTGCGCTTCATGCGCGTCACTGCCCCCCTGCTGCCATGGGTGGGCAGTGCGGCTGCGGTGTTGATTGTGGTGTCACTGGTCTGGGGATTTTTCTTTACACCAGATGATTTTCGCCAAGGCGCGACCGTCAAAATCATCTATCTGCATGTTCCGTCGGCGACGATGGCGATCAACATCTGGCTGATGATGTTGGTGACGTCATTGGTCTGGGTGATCCGGCGCCATCATGTCTCTGTGCTGGCCGCCAAAGCCGCTGCCCCGATCGGGGCGACAATGACATTGATTGCCCTGGCCACAGGGGCGATCTGGGGCCAACCGATGTGGGGCACCTGGTGGGAATGGGATCCGCGTCTGACAGCATTTTTGCTGCTGTTTTTGTTTTATCTTGGATATATGGCACTTTGGTCCGCGATAGAAAACCCAGACACCGCCGCCGATCTGACGTCGATTTTGTGCCTGGTCGGATCGGTCTTTGCCGTGATCTCGCGCTATGCGATCAATTTCTGGAACCAGGGTTTGCATCAGGGCGCAAGCCTGTCGCTGGACGCAGAGGAAAACGTCTCGGACGTGTTCTGGCAACCGCTGGTGATGGCGCTGGTCGGCTTTGGCCTGTTGTTTGTCACTTTGCTTTTGATCCGAACACGGACCGAGATTCGGGCGCGCCGCTTGTCGGCTTTAAAACAACGCGAGAGGCTGGAATAATGATGGATCTGGGGCGCTACGCCTTTGAAGTGCTCAGCGCATATGCGGTCAGCTTGACCCTGCTGGCGCTGCTGATTGGCACCACGATATGGCGCAATCGCAAAATCCGCGAGGCCTTGGCGGAGGTCGAAGCCCGTCGTGAGGCCCGCAACGATGGCTAGAATTGCCCCGTTGATGCTGGCGCCACCCGCGATTTTTGTGGTCATCGCGGGACTGTTCGGCTTTGGCATGTTGCGTGAAGATCCGGATGCCTTGCCGTCCGCGCGCGCGGGTCAGCAGGCCCCGCCCGTGGATCTGACGCCGCTTGGAGATTTTGCGACCTTTTCTGACAAGGACCTGCGCAGCGGCGGCGTCAAATTGGTGAATTACTGGGCCAGTTGGTGCGCGCCTTGTCGGGCCGAGCATCGGTTTTTGGATCAATTGCAAGAGGAAGGCGTGACGCTCTACGGGATCAATTACAAAGATGATCCAATCAAGGCCATCGCTTTTCTGGACGAGCTGAGCAATCCCTACAGCGCGCTGGGCGCCGATGAAAGCGGACGCACCGCCCTGGACTGGGGTCTATATGGCGTGCCTGAAACCTATGTTTTGGCGGCAGATGGGACTGTGATCTTGCGGTTCGCAGGGCCAATCACGCAAAGCATCCTAGACAGCACGATTCGTCCTGCCTTGCTCGAAGCCGCACAATAGTCTCACTGCGCGACCCCGCACAATAGCGTCGCCGTGCGAACCGCTGATACAGGCGGCCCTCAAACCCAGATTGGTCTGGATAACCCCCCGAAAAAAAGCCCCGGCCTGTTGGTCCCGGGGCTTTTGTGCGTCAGGATCGGAACTTATGCCGCTTTGGCCAGGTTGCGCAGCACGTAATGCAGCACGCCACCGTTTTCGATGTATTCAATCTCGACACCTGTATCGATGCGACATTTCACTTGGATAACGGTCTCTGAGCCGTCGGCATAAGTGATCGTCAAGGGGACCTGTTGCAGCGGCTCGATGGTGTCGAGCCCGGAAATTGCGATGGTCTCATTGCCGGTCAGCCCTAGGGATTTGCGGGTGTCACCACCGGTGAACTCGAACGGGATCACGCCCATACCAACCAGGTTAGAGCGGTGGATCCGCTCAAAGCTCTCTGCGATCACAGCCTTGACCCCCAAAAGCGCAGTGCCTTTGGCCGCCCAGTCGCGCGACGATCCCGCGCCGTATTGCTCGCCCCCGAAGATGACCAGCGGAGTCCCGCTTTCTTGATGCGCCATCGCCGCGTCGAAGATCGACGTCTGATCGCCATCGGGGCCCTTGGTATAGCCGCCCTCGATTCCGTCAAGCATCTCATTTTTGATCCGAATATTGGCGAAGGTGCCGCGCATCATGATTTCGTGGTTGCCCCGACGCGAGCCATAGCTGTTGAACTCACGCGGAGACACCTGACGGTCCAGCAGATACTGCCCGGCAGGGGTGGTGTCTTTGAACGAGCCAGCAGGCGAGATATGATCGGTGGTGATCATGTCGCCCAGCAACGCCAGCACCTTCGCACCCTTGATGTTCTCGATCTTCTTGGTGTCCATCGTTATGCCCTGAAAATAAGGCGGGTTTTGCACATAAGTCGAAGTTGGCGGCCAATCATAGGTCATCTCGTCAGTGGTTTCCACGCCCTGCCACTTGTCGTCCCCTTCGAACACATCGGCATATTTTTCGATGAAGGCGGCGCGGGTGACGGTTTTCTCGACCAGCTCAGCGACCTCTTGGGTGGTGGGCCATATGTCTTTTAGATAAACGTCGTTGCCGTCTTTGTCCTGGCCAAGCGCATCGGTGGCCAGGTTGATGTCCATGGTCCCGGCCAGCGCATAGGCCACCACCAATGGCGGCGAGGCAAGATAATTCGCGCGGACATCCGGCGAGATTCGGCCCTCAAAGTTGCGATTGCCCGACAACACCGATGTGGCCACCAGATCGCCTTCGGCAATGGCCTCAGAGATTTCTTTTTGCAGCGGGCCTGAGTTGCCAATGCAAGTGGTGCAGCCATAGCCCACCAGGTTAAAGCCAAGCGCGTCCAGATCATCTTGCAGCTCGGCCGCTTCAAGATACGCCGACACGACCTGTGAGCCGGGCGCCAGCGAGGTTTTCACCCAAGGTTTTCGCGTCATCCCCAAGGCGGCGGCTTTGCGCGCCACCAGGCCCGCTCCGATCATCACATAAGGGTTTGAGGTGTTGGTGCAGGAGGTGATCGAAGCGATCACGACCTTGCCCGAGGTCATCGTGTAGTCTTCGCCTGCCACGGCCACCTCTTTGCCCATCGGACGCTTGAATGTTTCGGCCATCTCGGTGGCGAAAGCTTGTTTGGCGTGGGTCAGCGCGACATAGTCTTGCGGGCGCTTGGGGCCCGAAATCGCTGGCACGATGGTGCCCATATCCAGATGCAGCGTGTCGGTATAGACCGGTGCGTAATCCGCGCCGCGCCAGAAACCGTTTTGCTTGGCATAAGCCTCGACCAATGCAATCCGGGTTTCGTCGCGGCCCGTGATGCGCAAATATCGCAGGGTTTCGCCATCGATTGGAAAGAATCCGCAAGTTGCGCCATATTCGGGCGCCATATTGGCAATTGTTGCGCGATCGGCCAGCGGCAGGCTGTCCAGACCGGCGCCGTAGAATTCGACAAATTTGCCGACAACCCCTTTGGCGCGCAGCATTTCGACGACTTTCAGAACCAGATCAGTGCCCGTGGTGCCTTCCATCATCGCGCCTGTCAGCTCAAAACCAACCACTTCGGGGATCAGCATCGAGATCGGCTGACCCAACATGGCGGCTTCCGCCTCGATGCCGCCCACGCCCCAGCCCAGAACAGCGGCGCCATTGACCATTGTGGTATGGCTGTCGGTGCCCACAAGCGTGTCTGGATACGCCACCTGTGCGCCGTCTTGGTCGGTATCTGTCCATACGGTCTGGGACAGATATTCCAAGTTCACTTGATGGCAGATCCCCGTTCCAGGCGGCACAACGCGAAAATTGTTAAACGCGTTCTGGCCCCATTTCAGGAATGTGTATCGTTCCATATTGCGTTGGTATTCGCGGTCGACATTCCTTTGGAATGCGCGTGGGTTGCCAAATTCGTCGATCATCACCGAATGGTCGATCACAAGGTCTACGGGATTGAGAGGATTAATTTTTTCAGGATCACCGCCCAAAGCAACAATGCCGTCGCGCATCGCGGCAAGATCGACAACTGCGGGCACTCCGGTGAAATCCTGCATCAAGACGCGGGCTGGGCGATATGCGATTTCGCGGGGGTTTTGGCCACCTTTGGCCGCCCATTCGGCAAAGGCTTTGATGTCGTCCACTGATACAGTGCGCCCGCCATCTTCGAACCGCAGCATATTTTCCAAGACCACTTTCAGCGCTGCGGGCAGCTTGGAAAAGTCGCCCAAACCAGCTGCGGTGGCCGCTGGGATGGAGTAATAGGCGATGGTGTCCTCGCCAACGGTCAATGTCTTGCGGGTCTTGGAACTGTCGATACCGACGGTGATGGTCATTTTGGCTGTCCCTTTGCTCTTCAGAGTGGCTTTTGAGAGGCGTATAGCTTCATTGTGTGCGATGGTATACCGTTTTTTTGCCGCAGTTGAGCGCCATGTTGCAGACCCCTCGCAAAGGGTTGATTGGCATTGAGGAGGAGGGGCGACTATCCCAAACCAAACCGCCATGCCGACGCGTCAGAGGACACCATGTTCAACAGACTAGCCCTGGTTGCAGCCCTGACATTAGGGGCAATGATCCAAGTGTGGCCGAATATGGCGCGGACACAGGAGCGCCTTGTCGTGGTGGAGCTGTTCACCTCGCAAGGATGCAGCCGCTGTCCCCCTGCAGATGCGCTGATCGGTGAGATCTCGCAATGGGCCGACGTGCTGCCGTTGTCGTTGCACGTGGATTATTGGGATTTCATCGGTTGGAAAGACAATTTTGCATTGAAATCCAACACCGAACGTCAGACCGCCTATGCGCCCCGCACACAGCGGCGTCGGTTGTTCACGCCTTTGATGGTCGTGGGCGGCGTGCACATGGTCGAAGGCTACACACCGATGGAGGTCGTCGAGCATATTGGCACGCACCGCAAGCACAACACGGGCGTCCGATTGGCGGTGGAACAGACTGGCGCAGAGCTCATCATCCGCGCTGAGGCGGCGCGTGCCCTCGGGGTGCGGGCGACGATCCTGCTGGTCACCTACAGCCCGCAAAAACGGGTGTTGATCGAGCGCGGCGAAAATGCCGGGCGCCGGGCGGTTTATACCAATGTCGTGACCGGTTGGCAGGTTTTAAGCGGATGGGACGGCGTTAATCCGCTGATGCTGACCCATCCCGCGCCCACACAATCCGCTGCGATTTTGGTCCAAAGCGAAGGGCAAGGGCGGATGCTCGCAGCGGCGCGGTTACGCTAGACGCCTGGCAGCAGCGCGTTCGCGAGCCCAGATGAACAGCCCTGCAGCGACAATGATGCTTGACCCCAACAGCGTATAGACGTCAGGCGCGGTTGAAAACAAAATCAACCCCCATATCGATGCAAACACGACACCGGAATAGCCGAACGGCGCGACCAATCCCGCTTCGGCAATGGTCAGCGATTTGATCAAAAGAAATTGCGACGACGCTCCGATACAGCCCAGCACCAGCATCCAGCCCCAGTCGGCTGGTGTCGGCGGAGCCCATACCGACGGCACCAGCAGGGATGCACCAAGTGTCCCGATCAAAGCGGTATATAAAAACGAGGTCAGCGGGCTCTCGGCGCGCCCCAAGACGCGCGTGGTCAGCGCATAGGACGCATAGAGCGTCCCGGCGGCAAGCGGCAACAACGACACCCAGCTGAACACGCCAGTACCTGGACGGATCACAATCATCGCTCCGATCAGAGCCAATATAATGCCAATGATCCGGCGGGGCCCCAGCTTTTCGCCTAAAATAAGGGCCGCCCCAAGGGTCAGTAACACCGGGTGCAGGTTCATCACGGCTGTGGCCTGCGCCAGCCCCATTTGCGACAACGCTGTAAAGAAACACATTGTGGCGCCGAACAAAAATCCTGAGCGCAGCAATTGCAATCCGATATATTTGGTGCGCAGCGACGAAATAAGCCGTGGCGCTAAAAATAGCGTCGCCACAAACATTTGTCCGGCATAGCGCGCCCAAACAACTTGCAGAACGTCATACCGCGTGGCCAGGGTCTTGGCCAACGCGTCCATGGCCGAGAACAGAAAAATTGTCGCAAGCATCAGCAAAATCCCTTGGGTGTTGCGGGTCATCTGGGGCACTGGCAGGGCTCTTTCGTGATTTTGCAGGTCGGTCTAAGCCGAGAAATCGCACACCGGCGGTGCCAACAGACATCCCGAAGATACGCAGTCCGCACCTTAGCGGTTTTTGCAGGTGCGTCCATCAGCATCGGCACTGGCTGGTGCAGCAGACGCCCTGCCATGGGCCGCAGCCGATTGTCGAACGACCAAGATATCCGTTCAATCTGAGCAAGACCGCGCTTGCCTTTGCCGAAAGACCCGAAACATCACGCATGATCCTTGTTCGGTCACGGCTTTTGGGCCACCGCTTTAGGCTGCGTTTTCGTCTTCGCCTGCATCTTCCTCTTCGTCCTCGTCCTCGGCCAGCAAGATCAGCTCGCCATCGGTCTCCATACGGCGGATCACATTGACCACTTCGGCCATCGCTGCTTCTGTATCGCGGTTTGAAACCGTGCCACGGTCGTTGATGGCCTCCTTGAGCTGATCGGACAGGCGGCGCGACAGATTGTCGAGAATATAAGACACAATATCGGGCATGGTTTTCCGAGCCCCAGCCAAGGCCGTGACCAATTGCGCCTCGTCGATACCGCGCAAGATACGCGGTACATCGCGCGGCGAGATCCGTTTGGGGATGTTGGCGAACGTAAAGATCGCCTTGCGCACTTCGTCGGCGAAGCCGCGATCTTGTTCATCAAGGCCCTCAAGCACATCATCGCGGGTGGCCGAGGTTGAGTTGTTCAAGATCGCCCCAACCCGCGCGACCGGTCCATCATTGAAGGCCGATAATGGTTCGGCATCCAACGCGTCCACAAGGGCCCGCCCGATCGCCAACACGGTTTCGGGCGCGGTGTTGGAGGTGCGCGAGATCGCATAGGTGATCCGTCGCGCATCGGGGCCGGGCAGCAGGCCCAGCAATTCGGCCGCGCGGGGCACGGGGATTTTCGACAATGTGATACCGGCGATTTCGGGCGTTTCTGTCCGCAGCACATTCAACAGCCGATCATTGCCCAAGGTCCCAAGCCGCGCCCATGGATCGCCGCCGACCCCAAAACCCGCTTCGCGCCGCAGCGCCGAGGTTGCAGTGGACGACAAATGCCCTTCCAGCGCACTGAGCGTGCCATCCATCGAGTCCGGGAAGGTCAATGCAATGGCTGTCAATTCCTCGGAAAACTCGGTAACGATCGATGACAGGGTCGTTTGATCTATGCGGCGCATGGTTGCAATATTGCGCGCCAGCGTGGTTTGATGCACTTCGGACAATTCCGAAAGATCGGGCAGGATCTCTTCGGCCATCAGCAGCCGCACGATCACAGCCGCCTTTTGACTTTGAGTCAGATCCGGAGCGTAGTGTCCGGCTGCATGTGTCTCTGGCAATTTAATCTCTGAGGCCACCCGGCATCTCCACACGAATGAAGATGGACCTAGCAGGCGGGCGTTAAGGATCCCTGAACGCCCACCCCGAAAGGGGTCGTTTTCTCAGTCAATACGCAGGTGCAGGACCGTCGTTCAGCGCCATGTTCAAGGCCAACTCGGACCATGTCTGACGTCCGCCGCGTGCGCGGATCTCGGTCAGCTGCGCCAACGCCCCGGCGCGGTTGCCTTGCAGCAGCAACGCCTGACCCATATAGGACCGGGCCAGAAAATTGTTGGGATTGAGGTCGATCGCCGCGGCGTACCAGGCCATGCCCCCCGGAACATCGCCCATTTTACGGGTCACGAACCCAAGATAGGTCAACCGGCGATCATCGCTTGGGTTTTCAAAGGTCTCCAGGATGCCCAAAGCGCGGTGATAGGCGCCAGCATAGGCCAGCTCACGCACGGCCTGATAGCGGTCATCATCGTTCAATTGGCTCTCTTGGGCGGCATCAACGCAGCTTTCGGTTTTGGCGTCCCAGACTTGCGTGCCTTCGCACTCGGTTGTGGTCGCTGTCTCGGCGGGCGGTGTGTCGTCCGTGCCAAAGGCCAGGGCGAGATTGGGGGCCAGCATCAGGGTTGCTGTCAGCAAAGCGCTTCGGATCATGGGATCAGTCCTATTCGAATAACCTATCCACGAAAGATAGCGCAGATGGGATCGCAGAAAACCCCACGTGCAAGATGCAGATCGCAGATCAGGTCGCCAGACGTTGCGATATCTGCACAAGGTGAAGCAAAATCAATCATCTTGCTGCACACGACAAGGTTCAAAACACCATCGCTCAGGTCCCCCCCGGAAGTGGGCGAGAGGCGTGTGGCGCCAACCGATCAGCGGAATGTGTGCCTTAGCGAAACACCCGCGCGAAGATCGTGTCGACATGTTTGGTGTGATATCCAAGATCGAACTTTTCTTCGATCTCGTCGGCACTCAAGGCCGCCAATACATCGGCATCGGCCAGCAGCTCGGTCTTGAAATCCTTGTCCTGCTCCCAAACCTTCATCGCGTTGCGTTGCACCAGACGATAGGCCTCTTCGCGCGACACGCCCGCTTGGGTCAGGGCCAGTAAGACCCGTTGAGACATCACCAAACCGCGAAATTTATTCATATTTTCCAACATCCGATCGGGATAGATCACCAGCTTATCGATCACACCCGTCAAGCGCGACAATGCGAAATCCAGTGTGATGGTGGTGTCTGGCCCGATATTGCGCTCGACCGAACTGTGGCTGATGTCACGCTCGTGCCATAGGGTGACGTTTTCCATTGCGGGCACCACGGCCATACGCACAAGTCGCGCCAAACCTGTCAGGTTTTCGGTCAAGACGGGATTGCGCTTGTGCGGCATGGCACTGGAGCCCTTCTGACCTTTCGAGAAAAACTCTTCGGCCTCAAGAACCTCGGTCCGCTGCATATGACGGATTTCGGTTGCAATATTTTCGATGCTGCTGGCGATCACACCCAGCGTGGCAAAGAACGCAGCATGGCGATCGCGCGGAATCACCTGGGTGCTGATTGGTTCGGGGATCAGACCCAATTTGGCGCAAACATGGTCTTCGACGGCCGGGTCGATATTGGCGAAGGTGCCAACCGCCCCGGAAATCGCGCCGGTTGCAATCTCGACGCGGGCAGCGCGCATCCGGCTGAGGTTGCGGTCCATTTCCGCGTAAAATCGCGCAAAAGTCAGACCCATCGTGGTTGGTTCGGCGTGAATGCCGTGGCTGCGACCGATCCGAACTGTGGTCTTGTGCTCGAATGCGCGCCGCTTGAGCGCGGCAAGCAGCTCTTCGAGGTCCGCAATCAACAGATCTGCCGCGCGCACCAGTTGAAGATTGAACGTGGTGTCCAAAACATCAGAGCTGGTCATGCCTTGATGGACAAACCGAGCCGCCTCATGGCCGATGATCTCGGCCAGGTGGGTCAGGAATGCGATGACATCATGTTTGGTGACCGCTTCAATCTCGTCGATCCGGGCGACGTTGAACTCGATATCCTTGGCGTTCCAAACTGCTTCGGCGTTCTCGCGGGGGATCACCCCCAGATTGGCTTGCGCATCGCAAGCATGGGCTTCGATGTCATACCAGATGCGAAACTTGGTCTCGGGCGACCAGATGGCCACCATCTCGGGGCGGGAATAGCGCGGGATCATCGGCAAGTGTCCTGTATATCTGCGATAGGCGCGGTCTAGGCGGTTCGCGCCCGCAAGCCAAGGGGACCGCCCGTCGCAGATATCTCAGAGCCACAGGGTCCAAGCGCCACCGAAGCTTGACGTGCGGAATCAGTCGACGCAAAGGTCAAAGCCAGTTGCAAGAACCTGCCCCAATCGGCACACTGGCAAAAAGTCAGCGGAGCTGCGATGCGCCTTGTCTTCATTCCGTGCATGCGGGCCGATCGGGCGCTTGTCTGGGCCGCCCAGTGGCGAGGTGCCGTGATATTTGGACTGTGCCTCGATGGCTGATTTGCCGACACAGCTGGATGATTTTAAGGGCCACTGGCGGCTGGTCCGCCGGATCACGGATGCGCGCGGTCCCGATGGCGCTTTCGCAGGACAGGCGGTGCTCAGCCCGATTCCGACGGGATTGCGATATCATGAAACCGGTCAGCTGACCCTGGGTGCGACCCAATTCACGGCCGAGCGCAGCTATTTGTGGTCCGCCCCGGCTTTCGACCAAATCGCAATACAATTCGCCGATCAGCGTCCGTTTCACAGCTTTACCCTCGGCCCGCGGCCAGATGCGCGGCACGATTGTCCACCCGATACCTATCAGGTGGCTTATGATTTCACCGCATGGCCCATCTGGCACTGCACCTGGCAGGTCAGCGGGCCGCGCAAGGCCTATGTGATGACCAGCCGCTATGTGCGTGCCAAGATGCCGGTCGGCTTGCAACCTGGGGCATGAATGATCGCTTGGGGACAGGACGTTTGACTTCTCTGACAGCTGTGGCCCCGAAACTTATGCCAAAGCCGCTATCTTGTTGGCGGTCTATCGCTGGATTTTGGACGCCCAAGAAGACAGCGTGTGTTTTGCGTATGGCTGCCTTTTGCGCCCCGGCTGTGATCTCGCGGGCCGTCGGCTAAAAAAATCCAGCGACGTTTGCGCGATCCGCGATAAACTTGGCCCAAATCGATGGAATACACCTTGCGCGTCTGGCTGCGGATACGGCATGAACAACGCGAATAAAGATAAACGGAGGGGTATCATGGCCTTTGCAACACACGAGAGAACGCTGACCGAGGTGGTCTGGCAGGCCGAAGGCGTCCAACTTTGGGTCAAACGCGCAATGCTGGTCGCGCTGGGCATCGCAGCGCTGGCGATCTTTGCCAAGATAAAACTGCCGATCCCGCCCAGCCCCGTGCCTGTCACCATGGGCACTTTTGCGGTTCTGTCGATTGGGGCGGCCTATGGACCGCGTCTGGGGCTGATCACGATCCTGGGCTATCTGATCATTGGTGCCTTGGGGTATGACGTGTTTGCGAACTCGTCGGCTGAAGCAAACGGTCTGAGCTATATGATGGGCAGCACCGGAGGATATTTGATGGGCTATGTGCTGGCCACGCTGACGCTGGGATTTGCGGCACGGGCCGGTCTTGACCGATCAGTTCTGGGGATGGCGGCGGCGATGCTGGCAGGCACAGTGCTGATCTACATCCCCGGCGTTGCCTATCTGGGCGTATTGTATGGATGGGACAAGCCCATCTTTGCCTGGGGTCTGACCCCGTTTTTGATCGGTGATGCAATGAAGCTGGCACTCGCAGCACTTTTGTTGCCTGCCGCTTGGAAACTGGTCGGCAAAGCCCGCGGCTAAATTCGACGCATCTGATGCGGTCAGGACGGTGTGAACTCGACCCATCGGAGGCATCCTGTTGGCGCAGGGACTTGGAAAAAAAAGACAAATGCGCGTCAGCTCAGGCGCGCTTTTTTTTGGTTATCGGGCCAACCCGACATGTTGGGGCCAACCAAACGCTGGCCAAACCGCGTCCTCGGATTGGCCAGGTGAGGCGAGGCTGACAGGTCTTTTGCATCTCGGTCATAGGCGCGCTCGACCAAAGGCCGGGGGTCGGGCGTGCTCAGCGCATCGCGGCGAGCTGGGGCAATTCCAAGCCGTGTGCCCGCACCACCAAAGGTCACGCACAATCTGTTTCTACTGCCATTGCCGCGGAGCAACATTTGAAAAAAGCAATCTGTGTGGTGACGGAAGTCCCGACATTGGAATGCCGCGCATGCCGCGTCCCGCAAAATCGGTGCCCGCGCACCGGTCCATGTTTGACTTAAGTGCTTTGCAGCAAAAGGCTGATCCCTTGGGTCATCAAAATCAGCAGGCCAGGGCTTTCCTCGAACATACCTGCCAGGACCGTTCCCCCCAGCAAAATGTTCACGATGGCCGAGACGTGCAAGATCCCGAGAAACACGACTGCGCTGGCCGCGCGCGGCAAAGACCGTCCAAACACGCAGGACAGCGCCAGCAGCGCAAATCCGATGGGGAACGCAATCAACAGCAAAAACGCCATGATGGTATCATGCAGGCGGCCAGTGAATTTCGACTGCGACGCATTGGCGCCGGCCTTAAGACCCATACCGTTGAGCGTGACCTCTTCCATCCACAGCCTTTCTGATCGCAAATCCATCTTATCCAAATATAGGACGATAATGACAAAAAAAGGCAAAAATGTGGAGTACCGCCGGTGTCTACCCGTGGTTGGCAAGATTCTGTGATCGGACCACCGCGCCATCGCATATCGGTCGGTCTTAGA
>JBELMC010000003.1:0-4010 GCA_042096155.1 Dinoroseobacter sp. | reverse complement strand
AAAGGGCGACTCGTGAGCCGCCCTTTCGATCTGTTTTAACAACTGGTTAGCAGCTGTAATACATTTGGAATTCCATCGGATGAGGCGTGTGCTCATAGGCGTAGATCTCTTCCCATTTCAGATCCATATAGCCCTCGATTTGGTCTTTTGTGAACACATCGCCCGCCAGCAGGAAGTCGTGGTCGGCGGCCAGTGCCTCCATGGCTTCGCGCAACGAGGCACAGACGGTTGGGATGCCCGCCAGTTCTTCCGGTGGGAGATCGTAGAGATCTTTGTCGGACGCTTCGCCAGGATGGATCTTGTTGGCGATTCCGTCGAGGCCCGCCATCAACAGCGCAGCAAAGCACAAATAGGGGTTCGACGCAGGATCGGGGAAGCGGGCTTCGACACGCTTGGCCTTGGGGGACTCGGCCCATGGGATCCGAACACAGCCAGACCGGTTGCGTGCGGAATAGGCCCGCAGAACCGGCGCCTCGAAGCCCGGAATCAGACGTTTGTAGCTGTTGGTCGATGGGTTGGTGAATGCATTGAGCGCCTTGGCGTGCTTCAGGATGCCGCCGATGAAATACAGCGCCTCGGTCGACAAGTCTGCGTATTGGTCGCCCGCGAACAAGGGCTTGCCGTCCTTCCAGATCGACATGTTGACATGCATGCCCGTGCCATTGTCGCCCGCAATCGGCTTGGGCATGAAGGTTGCGGATTTGCCATAGGCGTGGGCCACATTGTGGATCACATATTTGTACTTCTGCAGCTCATCGGCTTGATGGGTGAGCGAGCCGAAGACCAGGCCAAGCTCGTGCTGGCAAGAGGCCACTTCGTGGTGGTGCTTGTCGACCTTCATGCCCATGCGCTTCATGGTCGACAGCATCTCTGACCGCAAATCCTGGGCCGCGTCGGTTGGGTTTACCGGGAAGTATCCCCCCTTGACGCCGGGGCGATGGCCCATATTGCCCATCTCGTACTCCGTATCGGTGTTCCAAGATGCGTCTTGTGCGTCAATCTCATAAGAGACTTTGTTGATCGAGTTGGAAAACCGTACGTCGTCAAACAAGAAGAACTCTGCCTCTGGACCGAAATAGGACACATCGCCGATACCAGACGCTTTGAGATAGGCTTCGGCTTTCTCGGCCGTGCCGCGTGGATCGCGGGCATAGGGCTCGCCCGTGTCGGGCTCGACGACCGAGCAATGCATACACAGCGTCTTTTCAGCGTAGAACGGATCTACATAAGCGCTTTTGGTGTCCGGCATCAGTTTCATGTCCGATTCATTGATCGTCTTCCAGCCCGCGATGGAGGAGCCGTCGAACATAAAGCCCTCCTCGAGGAAATCAGCGTCGACCTGATCGGCCATCACCGTCACGTGCTGCAATTTGCCCCGTGGGTCGGTAAAGCGGATGTCGACATATTCGATGTCCTCGTCCTTGATCATGGACAAAACAGCATCATTGCTCATCAGAGGTTCCCTTTCGGTTGGTATATAAAGTGCGCAGTAAAAGATCGCTGCGCGCCGTTCGTTTGGTTCATATTCAGATTACAATGCCTCTTCACCGGACTCGCCGGTGCGGATGCGGATCGCTTGCTGGATGTCACTGACGAAGATCTTGCCATCACCGATCTTGTCGGTTTTGGCTGCAGCAACAATCGCGTCGATGGCGGCTTCGACCTGGTCGTCAGGCAAGACGACTTCGATCTTCACTTTTGGCAGAAAATCAACGACGTATTCGGCGCCGCGATACAGTTCAGTGTGTCCTTTCTGGCGCCCAAAGCCTTTGACTTCGATCACCGAAAGGCCTTGCACGCCGACCTCTTGGAGAGCTTCTTTAACCTCGTCGAGTTTGAACGGCTTGATGATGGCTTCGATTTTCTTCATGGCCGCGACTCCCTCACATCTGGCGCGCCTTGAAAAACATTTTCACATGCGTCCTACAATTGAGCACATTGGTGGGGTTGAGCATGGGCGGGCAATTCAGCTCATGGTGCCTAAATTTTGTGCAATATGCGCGAAAAAGGCGCAAATTAGAAAGGTTGAGCGACAGATGGATGATCTTCCGCTGCTGACAGCGGGTGCAATGCGCGAAATAGAGGCGCGTGCCATAAAATCAGGCGATACGTCATCCGCTGTGTTGATGGCGCATGCGGGCCAGGCAGTCGTGGCGGCCATCTGGGCCAAATGGCCCGATCTTCAAAAGGCACCTGGACGTGCTTTGGTGCTCTGCGGGCCAGGTCACAATGGCGGCGATGGCTATGTGGTGGCGCGGCTGCTCGCTCAGGCGGGCTGGCTGGTTGAGCTGCGCGCGGCCGCCGCCCCCGCATCTGCCAGCGCACCTGCGCAGATGGCGGCGCTGTGGGCTGCGCATGGCCCGGTGCAACCGCTGGCTGAGCTGAGCCAGGATCGCGGACATCTGCTGGGCTATGCATTGATCATCGATGCGTTGTTTGGTTCTGGTCTGACGCGTCCGTTCCAAAGCCATGCTGATGTGCAGACGGCTTTGGCAACGCTGGCGCGCGCCGCGCCCGCCGATGGTCCAAAATTTGTCGCCATCGACCTGCCGTCGGGCCTGTGCGCGCAGTCAGGTCGGATATTGGGCGCAGATGACACCGGTGGTGCCCGCCTTGTGCTTCCTGCCGATTTGACGGTCACATTTGAAACTCCGTTTCTGGGTCATGTGCTGGACGAAGGTCCGGCTCTGTGTGGTGAAGTTGTCGTGGCTCCTTTGGGCCGCGCGGTCGCCCAAGCGCGTGCGACGCTTGCTGGTCCAGGTTGGGCGGTCGCTGTCGGTCAACCGGATGGCAGACATTTGGCAAAGCTGCCCCAGGCGCACAAATATAACCACGGTCATGCACTTGTTTTGGCAGGCCCTTTCGGACAGGGGGGCGCCGCACAGCTGGCTGCGCGGGCTGCATTGCGGATTGGGGCAGGGCTGGTCACGATCGGGCCGCCGCAAGACGCGTTGCTGGAACATGCGTTGGGCCCCGCGGCAGCCGTGATGCAGCAGCGTGTCGAGAACGCCTCGGATCTGGGCAGGGCACTTGGCGATCGGCGCATTTCAGCGATCTGTTTGGGGCCGGGTCTTGGCAAGGACAGCCGCGCCACTGACCTGATTGCCGCAGTGCTTGACGATGGGCGTCCGACCGTTCTGGATGCGGATGCATTGCGTCTGGTGGCCCGGGAGGCGGACCTGCGGGCGGGCCTGCATCCCAAAACTGTACTCACCCCCCATGACGGAGAGTTCCGAGCGTTGGTTCCGGAGATTGCCACTCGCTTGCACGCGCCCGCCCGAACGGGGCCGGGCTACAGCCGCGTGGACGCGGCGCGTGATGCGGCACGGGCTCTGGGGGGCTTTATTGTTCTAAAGGGGCCCGCGACGGTGATTGCCGATCCTTCGGGGCGGGTGGCGGTCCATGGGGGCGCGCATCGCGCGGCGCCGGATTTGGCCACTGCAGGGTCCGGAGATGTTTTGGCTGGCATGATCACAGGCTTGATGGCACGCGGCTTCGCGGCTTTCAGAGCGTCCAGCGACGCGGTCTGGAGCCACGCGGAACTGGCGCGCCGGTTTGGTCCGGGGCTGATTGCCGATGACCTTGTCGAGACATTGCCCAATCTGTTGGCTGACATCCATGCAGCCGATCCGTAATTGTGACCTGTGAGGCGAGGTTTATGCCGCAAACATCTGGGTGACGGGTGTCGCAGTGCCCAGCTCGATATCGCCAGAATACACGACCCGCAGCGCGTCGAAATGCAGCGAGAAAATGCGTAGGTTCTTTGCCTTGGCCTTGCGCACATACTCTCCGTCGATCAAGCGCCACGCTGAGACCAGCGCGACAGAGCGACCAAACATTGCCTTGGCGCGCCAATCCCGCAACACCAATCGCTGGCTGGTCGTGACGATCAGCTCGGTCCCGTCTTCGGGGCGGCCGACCGCAGCTGGGCTGACCCGCAGAACTTCACCATTGGACATGATCCGCTCGGTGATCATGCTGACCGACTGTATTCCCGCGTCGCGGGTCAC
>JBELMC010000002.1:0-78280 GCA_042096155.1 Dinoroseobacter sp. | reverse complement strand
GTGCCAGCTCATCGTCAGCCCCGATCCGATCCGTCGCATCGCGCAAAAACAGGTCTTTGAAAAAGGTTTACCATCCTGACCACCAATCTCAGCTTCGGGGAGTGGGATCAGGTCTTCGCTGGGGACCGTGTTCCCACGGCTACCATGTTGGACCGTCTCTGGCGCCACTGTCAGATCGGCCAAAAGCTAGGCGAAAGCGACAGCCTGAAGGACAAACGCAAAGCCCTCAGACTTTCGGCGATGATAATCATCTTCATGAAAAGCAATATGCCGCGGCCAGACCATACGTTGACCTCTGGAGAGTCATCTGGTTCGTTTGCATCCTCGTCACACCAGATCATTGCGGCAATCTCATTGCCACAGCTGGATATGGAGCCGGTTGAGACGAATACCCTTTCGTGCGCTGTACGTCTCTTTGTCGCGCCTTTATGTCCAAAGTTCGTTTCAAGCTGTCTTTCCTTTCGTTTGATTTTCCCTATCTTTTTGTTTGATGACAGAAAAAACGACCATTGCGACAGATAATCTTTCAGCTTCGCTGTTTAGCGAGATTCTTGTATCGGATCAGTTGGCACGCAGCCAGATTGCCAAAGTGTTGCCCAAGGGCATGGAGATCAGTCATTTTACGGTTCTGAACCATTTGGCGTCGAACAATATCGAACGAACGCCAGCGCAGCTCGCCAAGACCTTCCACGTGACCAAGGGTGCGATGACTAACACGCTCAGCAAGCTGGAATGGGCTGGGCATATTCATATCCGTCCAGATTGGGACGATGCACGTCGCAAGCTAATCACCATTAGTCCGGCGGGTCGCAAGGCACGTGATGCTGCGTTGGCCGCTATTGCGCCTATGATGCGCGATGTCGTCCACGATGTTGGCGTTGAGAATGTGCGGGCGGCGTTGCCGGTGTTACGCGCGCTGCGCGAGCGGTTGGGTGTTAATCTCTCGTAGGCATGCGCGCAAAAACGGGGCGATTAGCGCGAAAATCTCAACAGGGTCTTCTTCATGCATCAGGTGTCCGCGTCGGGGCAAAAATTGTACTCTTGCACGGCACAACCGCTTGGCGGCAATCGCACTGGTGTCTGGCGACACGGTGCCGTCGGCAGAACCGGCAAGCAGCAAGACGGGGACATCGATTTGAGGCATGTTCTGAACCAAGGCGCTTAGATCCCAATCTGCCATCATGTTCAAAACGCCATCCACATGTGCTCTATCTCGGACGAGCCGAAAGTACGGCCGCAGCAGCTTGGGCGATAAATCACTGCCTGTCGCTTTGATCATCGAGGCCACATTTCGCGGAGTTGCGGTTTTTGCAAAAACGAGCGCAGTCAACGGGTTGAGCGCGAGAAATTTGGCCAGTGCAGGAAACAGCCAACCCGCGACGCCTTGGAATTCGGACAACGCGCTGTTCAATCCAACAATCCCTTGAACAGGTATATGCTGGGTCAACTCGAGTGCTATGGCGGCCCCTGCAGAATGGCCGATCACCAACGCGGGGCTCAAATCCATATCATGCATCAAAATGCTAAGGTCATAGGCAATGGTGGGCAGTTGTGCCCGACGCGTCCCGCCTCGTTTGCTGAAACCATGTCCGGGCAAGTCAAAGCTGATCACATGATAGTCTGTAGCCAAAAGCGGTATCAGGCCTGACCACGAATGTCCAGACGCACCCGTCCCATGGATCAATAAGATTGTTGGTTTATCGCGGGACCCTTGGGTTTGGACATGCCATTTGTGCGGGCCACTGCGGACAAATAGCGAGGTTTCAGCCAACGGCCACTCGGCCTTCTCAGCCGCCCAGTTCATTCGGTCAATGCGGCATTTACCGCCGCGCTCAGTCGCGCGCTATCGGCGCGCGGCAATGGCACATAAGGCGCAGCCATAGAGCCTGCCAATTCGCGCAATTGTTTTTGGGGGCGAGGGCTCATATCGATGACGAGCGCAGGTGTGAAACTGCCTCGCACCGCGTGACCGATTTTGTGCGCATCTTCGGTTGCGATGGGTCGGTTTGCCGAGCCATCAAGCGCAATATTCGCTTTGCCATCCGTCAAAAGTGCTATCGAGGGCGTCATGCCTCGGATACGGCTCTGAGCAGCTAGCTCCAACGCGGATTTCAGCCCAGCCGCAAGTGGGGTGCCGCCCCCACCGGGCAAACCGGCAAGCCTGCGTTTTGTCTGCACCAATGAACGCGTGGGTGGTAACAAAAGCTCAGCCCCAGTGTCCCGAAACGAAATCAGAGCGACGTGATCCCGACGTGAATAGGCCTCCGCCAAAAGCAGTTCGACGGCACCTTTGGCCTCCGCCAGGCGTGTGAACGCTGCAGACCCGGACGCATCGACCGTAAAAATCAACAAACGATCGGATTTTTCTTGAAAACGTCGAAGACGAATATCTTCGGCGCGTATCAGTACTTTTTGCGGTGCCGCAGGCGTCAGTTTGCGTCGAATTGTTTGCCAAGGTGCTGCCGCGCGTAGGGTTGATACAAGGTCAACGCGCGATTTTCCGTCCAGTCGCCCCGGTCGCGATGGCACTGGACGTCCACGGCGGTTTCCCTTTTTTACAGCGCCAGATCCTGCCATCGTATTTGGCACCTGAGGCGTCTTTCCAACTGCCAAACGCGCCAAAAGATCCTTCGGCAAAAGCGCCTTAGCCGCTTCCAACAAGATCTCTTGAGGCAAAGTGTCTTGGTCTGTTTGGTCTTGATCAGCGGTTTCTTGCGACACGTCCTGCGCTGCGCGATTTTCTGGTGGCTGAGGCGGGTCGTCGGGTGTCTGTTGCGGAAGCTGCGTTGCGCGCGGGGCGAGAACGAGTTTGGTCGCCAGGATCAGATCGTCTTCCGTGACATATGTGTGACTTTCCAAAGCGGCGGATGCACGGGCGGCGGCAAGCGTCAATAATGGCGCCCGCAGCGACAAGATTCCCAGCTTTGATGCGGTGATTACAACAGTTTGAACAGCTTCATCGGACAATTTGACATTTGGTAGCCGCGATTTTGCGGCATCAATCTCATCAGGGTTTATCACAAGCTCCGGACAATCGGCGAGTGCGAGACCATCGAGATCAAGATGCAGCCCAAGCCGATCACCCAGCACAGAGGACAAATGCTCATCGGGTTCCGCACCTTCGTCCAGTGCAACAATGCGGTGTCCTTCACCACCATCGAGCGCTTGCGCCAGGCGCGCGGCCAGTTCCGGCGTCGCCCGCTCTGCCATTGGCAAAACCAGCGTCACCGCGCCACGTGTCACAAGACCCGTATTTCGAACGAGCTGTCCGGTTGAAAGCGTGGCCGACAAGTCGACTCCACCAAAAAGTTGTTCGTCAGAAATTGTCAGCGGAAGTCGGCGAACGTTTTTGCCCATTACGGACCACATAGCGGCGACAAGGCGATCGCGCGCGGGCCCAGCACGGGCGCGCAGCCAAAGACCTTTCAAACCCGCAGGATCAATCGCCAGTAAAGCAGCGGCCGTGGCGGCACGGCTCCAGGTCTCTAGCGGATCAATGTCGCCAGGCGATATCATCCAAAGACTTCTGAGATCGCACGCTCGACCCGCGCACCGGAGCCGGCTTCGTCTAATGGATCGCGCCGCAAACGATGACGAAGCGCAGAGGGTGCAATCTGGCGAAGATGCGCGCGCTTGAGCACATTTGTACCTGCAAATGCGGCAACGGCACGGCCTGCACGCAGCAATGTAAGCTCCCCCCGCAACCCATCTGCACCCAATGTGACGCATAATTGTGCACAATCACGCAGCGCCTCATTGGGTGTTTCCATGATTTTCAACGTTTCGCGCGCCGCAATAATCCGATTGCGCAGGGCGATGTCTTCTATCTGCCAGTGCGACATGAAGCCGTCATAATCTCTGTCATATGCGTCACGTCTGCGGATCACCTCTATCCGCTGATCGATATCGGTCGGACTTGTAACTTCGACGCTTAGACCGAACCGATCAAGCAATTGAGGGCGCAACTCACCCTCCTCGGGATTGCCCGAACCGACCAGTACAAACTTGGCGGGATGGCGTATCGACAACCCTTCCCGTTCGATCACATTCTCGCCTGACACGGATACATCAAGCAACAGATCGACGATGTGATCTTCAAGCAAATTCACCTCGTCTATATACAGATAGCCACGATTGGCGCGTGCCAGAAGGCCTGGCTCGAATGCTTTTTCACCACGCGTCAGTGCACGCTCGATATCCAGCGCACCTAAGACCCTATCTTCCGTTGCGCCCAAAGGCAGGTCAATCACCGGGGTCGGCTTTTGCACCAAAGACAGGTCGGTCACGTTTGCCCACTCGGGGCAATCTTCGGGTTGAGAGGAGTTGCAAGGGCACCCTTTTACTGCGTCGATTGGGGGCAATAAAGCAGCCAAGGCGCGCACCGAAGTCGACTTTCCTGTCCCGCGATCGCCAAACACCAACACCCCGCCTATACCCGGATCGATTGCCGTCAGGATCATGGCCTGCTTCATTTCATCTTGACCAACAATGGCAGAAAACGGGAACGGATGGGTCATGTCAGATCCTTCGATAGATGCGCCAGCGGGCTGGCGCCGCCCCAGGTTCCTGCTTCTCCGAGGACGCGGAACCGGGCATAAAGTTCTTCGCGAAACCAGTCACCCTGTCGGACGGCTTTGATCGCGTTGGCATGAGGGCCGCCCTCGCGTCGCGCGAACTCAGCCATGGATTTCTGATCGGGCCAAATGGAAAATGTGACCTGATGCAGCAGTGGCACTTCGCCAATCCCGATTTTGAACGCAACATTTGGATCGTCGCCAATCACATTTTCAATGCTGGGCACATGTTTCCAAAACCGTACCGCAACGGCGGGCTTGATGGTGGCGCGAGTCATGGCAGCCAGCGGTCCGGGTTGTTCGGTCAATTCGGGTGAAAACGGCTCTATGCCGGACCATTTTCCCCGCGCTGCTGTGGGTGACAAAAACACGGTCCAATTTTCCGAAGCCCGCCGGATATATCGCTGAAAGGTCGATCCAAGTTTGGTTTGTTGCTGCGCTGTTGCCAAATCCTCCCAGGTCGCAAGGATCGCATAGACGCCGGTATTGGGAATCGGTGTAAATCCTTCGCCTGTGCCCGATCCGCACAGCTTCCAGAACCCGATACCGGGGGTCTTGGGCAAGGTGAACCGGGCAAACCCCATTTGCGTCAATGCCCAAAGACGTGACGCAAGGGATTCGAACCGGTAGAAAGAGAGGCTGACGGTCTGAATCGGACCACTCCTACGGACTCGGGTTGGTGTCAACTTAGTCTGACACACTCCGGGTCAGAGTGGAAGAAAAAGCTTACACTTCCGTCGGATCTCCTTTGACAGTCCGGGCCAATGACAACACCCGAACTTCGGAGGCCCCGGCGGCATAGGCGGCCTCGGTTGCCGCTGTAAATGTCGCGCCGCTGGTCATCACATCGTCAACGATCAGGACGGAGCGCCCTTTCAAACGATCTGCATGCGTTGCGGACGGCACAATCGCACCTTGCATCATAGAAAATCGAGTATCGAGGCTCTTTTGATCGGTCGTTGGCGTGGCCTCAGGTCGCTCGAGTACTGTAAGGCAGACTCGATTGGCACAACCCAATTCGCGTGCGAGCGCTTGCACCAGCAGGCCCGCTTGATTGTAGCGGCGCTCGAACAATCGCCAACGGTGCAAGGGAACCGGGACCAAGACCGTGTCTTCATGGATCATTGGAGCGGCGCATCTGGCCAGCCATGGACCAGCTGTTCGCGCTAAATCCATGCGATCTCCGTGTTTGAGAGCCAGGACCAGTCGTCGCGCCAAGCCTTTGTAAATTAGCACAGATCGTCCCTCAACCCAGGGCCGATCCAGCGCATGGCAATCTTCGCATATCAGATCCGTCTCATCGCCAGATGCCGCAACAGGAACACCACATGCGCGACAGGATGCGCCAGTGATAAACGGCATGTTCGGCAGGCATCCAGCGCATATACCAAATGGTGTACTGACATTTGCGGCACAAATCGCGCATTGTGGTGGGTAAATTGCACTCAACGCGGTTTGCAAAATCTGGTTCATCTTCTACCTGCCATTCTACATATATGGACGCGCCTATGACCCGCCCTGTCTTAACTCATCGCGGTGCACTTGCCGCCCACCGGACCCGCGTCAAACCGGATGCCATGTTTCTGCATGCGCTTGCCCGTACTGAAATTCAGGAAAGACTGAACGAGGTTAACAGAACGTTTAAAAAGATCGGAATTGTGACGGGGCACCTCGATTTTTGGCAAACCGCCTTTCCGGATGCGCAGGTCGTTGCGGATCACGATCATTTGACGCTGGAACCCAAGACATATGATTTGGTCATTCACGCGATGGCGTTGCATTGGGCGGATGATCCTGTCGGGCAATTGGTCCAATGTCGACACGCTTTGGTTGAAGATGGCTTGCTTTTGACCGCTAGTTTTGGAGGTCAGACCCTGCAAGAGCTGCGCAGCGTTTTGGCGCAAGCGGAGACGAATTTGCGGGGAGGACTGAGCCCTCGAGTCGCACCAATGGGCGAATTGCGCGATCTTGGCAGTCTTTTGCAGCGCGCCGGTTTCGCCTTGCCGGTTGCGGATCATTTCATTCAAATTGTTGAATATAAAGATCTATATGCACTCATGAAAGATTTGCGGGCCATGGGTGAAACAAATGCCTTGGCCGCGCGTGATCCAAAGCCGGTACCTGCCCGTATGTTTGAGGACGCGGCACGAATTTATGCCGAAACCTTTGCAACCAACGAGGGCCGTATTCAAGCGACCTTTGATTTGGTGTTTTTAACAGGATGGGCCCCCTCGGATCACCAACCCAAGCCTCTGCGGCCCGGATCAGCCACCACCCGACTTGCGGACGCGCTCGGCGGGACAGAGTTTGATCTTGCCGAGAAACCTGTTAACGACGCGCACCGCTCTGGAAAGACCGAATGATGAATATGATGCAGCAAGGTTCGCTTAACCACTCCCCATCCGACCACCCGAAAGTGCGCTTTGGTAAAATCGGCGTGCTTTTGGCCAATCTTGGCACACCAGACAATTATGATTACTGGTCGATGCGACGGTATTTGAACGAGTTTCTCAGCGACCGTCGCGTCATCGACTATTCGCCCTGGCTTTGGCAGCCTCTCCTGCAGCTGATTATTCTGACAAAGCGACCGTTCAGTTCGGGTAAAAACTACCAATCCATTTGGAATCATGAGGCCAATGAAAGTCCGCTGGCGACGATCACCAAAGCTCAAACAACCAAAATGGCCGAGGCCCTGGGAAAACGGTATGGTGATCAGGTCGTGGTCGATTACTGTATGCGCTATGGAAACCCATCCACGAAATCAAAAGTTGACGCATTGCTCGCCCAAGGGTGCCAAAAGATCCTGTTTTTCCCGCTTTATCCCCATTATGCGGGTGCGACCTCTGCCACTGCCAACGACCAGTTCTTTCGCGCTTTGATGGGGATCAAGTGGCAGCCAACTGCCCGCATCGTCGATCCGTATTATGAGCATCCGATGTATATTGAAGCGCTGGCTCAGTCGATCGAGCGCGCCTATGAAACGATAAATGATCGCCCCGATGTTCTGGTCGCCAGTTACCATGGTGTTCCAAAACGCTACTTGATGGAAGGTGACCCGTATCATTGCCAATGCCAAAAAACCACACGGCTTTTGCGCGAGCGACTTGGTTGGCCAGAAACAGAGGTGGTAACGACATTCCAAAGTCGGTTTGGGCCAGAAGAATGGCTTCAGCCTTACACGGTGGAGGAAGTTGCGCGTCTCGCGGAGCAAGGCAAAACAAAAATTGCGGTCTGTGCTCCCGCGTTTTCTGCCGATTGCATCGAGACCTTGGAAGAAATCAATGAAGAGATCAAAGAAAGCTTCGAGCATGCGGGTGGTGAGCAGTTCACATATATTCCGTGTCTGAACGACAACGAAGCACATATTTCTGCGTTGGCTCAAGTCGTCGAAGAAAATTTGAGTGGGTGGATCAAACCCCGCGCCTGATCAAAAGCGCAGTTTTCACGTTCAGAAATGTAAAAAAGGCCACTGTTTTCATCACAGTGGCCTTTTTCTTACAGATTGTTTCTAACTTAGTTAGAAGCGGCTGCAACCAGGGCCAAAAGCAACAGTGGGATAACAATCATTGGCGAGGAGGACGATGTATCCTCAACGACAACCACCGGCTCAATCACCGGTATATCCAGACCGCCAGCGAAGACGGACGTTGCTGCAAGCGAAAAGGCTGCTGCGAGTGCGAGTTTTTTCATGATGATTCCCTCCAAGAAATAACCGACCAGGTGATTGACTATACCACATCTAGTGGTCGGTCTTAAGACTAAACCTCGTAGTGCCGTTAAAACAGGTCAGATTCGCAAATGCAATGGCCCGAAAAACGCTGTCCCACGCGGCTTTCGACAATGTCGTCAAATTAGCAACACTTGCGTGCCGACATTTGCCAAATCGAACAATTCTGCGATCTGTTCATTAAACAATCCGATGCAACCATTGGATGACCGTCGACCAATCTTACGCGTGTCGTGAGTCCCATGAATTCGATAATAGGTCCAGCTGAGATACAGGGCATGGCTGCCCAATGGATTTTCTGGGCCGGGGCCGACAAATTCTGGCCAATCGGGGTTACGTTTCCGCATTGCGGGGGTCGGGCGCCAGCTTGGTCCTTCGACTTTGCGCGTCACGCGGGTCCGGCCCCGGCGGGTCAGATCTTCCGACAGAGGTACAGATGTCGGGTATAATTTATAAAGACTTTCATCGGCGGACCAAAAATGCAGGGCGCGACTTTCGATATCAACCAAAATCGCACCTTTGTCGAGATTTTCAAAATAGGGGTGCCAATCTAAGGCGCGGAACGCCGATGTGTTTCGCCGCACGGTTGTGGTAATCTCAGGTTCCAGTTCGGTCTCGTCGGGGACGGCCTCTTGTGCAAGCGTGTGTGTTCCAGACAAGGCCGCAGCGCCAGTGGCCAGAAAAGCCCGTCGCGACAGGCGCTGGGAATTGAAAGGTTTCATGCAATTGCTCCGAACGACTGTAAATACAAAATCTGCTGTCATCGTGATATGTATCAAACCTTATCATTTCGCAAATCAAAGGAATGTTAGATCGACACTTGCCGAGGTTTCTCTTTCTATTCCCAATGGTTTGCAGCTATGAAGCGATAGGCAGAAAAGGTCCGGACATATGGGTCGCTTAGCATTTTCATTCTTCGTTTTGGTTTTGGGGCTGACCGGATGTGCACCTCCGCCGCCAACTTTGGGTTCCGATGGGAAGCCTTTGCCGCGGGTTTATACGATCGATGATGTCGCAGCTGTAAGTTTTGGGATGCTCGATTCGGTCAACGCGCTACGTCAAGCTGCTGATGTGCCAGACCTAACTCTGAACGCGCAGCTGACAGCGGCCGCCAAGACCCACGCGCAAGATATGTCGTTACAGAACCGTCCCTGGCATTTCGGCTCTGACGGATCGTCGCCTCTTCAACGCGTGTCGCGCACAGGCTACACAGGCTTGTTCAAAGGCGAGCTGATCTCGGAAACTTTTGAGACCGAACTCGAGACCCTCGCGGCATGGATGGAAGATGACAACGCGCGCGACATTTTGCTGGATTCAGACGCGGTTGACATGGGATTTGCCTGGCATCAGGAGCCCAATGGCCGCCTTTGGTGGGTGTTGAACACGGCAACGCCGAGCGAAGATGCACAGGTTCAGGGATAAATGTCGATCGGTGTGCCTTTGCCCACCATCCCATAAATCTGTTCAATCTCGCGATTTGTGACCGAAATACATCCCAATGTCCAATTGCCCTCATTGGGAATTTGTGGCGCCTTCTGGCCGTGGATGAAGATATCTCCACCGGGGCTTTGGCCCAACGCGGCGGCACGGGCGCGGTCGACAGGGTTGGGATATGAAATCCCCAGGCTTCGATGGAACTTCGAATTCGGGTTCCGCCGATCGATATAATAGCGACCCTCAGGTGTTTTGCCATCGCCCTCGACTTGCTTGTGACCGATTGGTGCAAACCCAAGATGGATCCGGTATTTTTTCAGCACTTTGTCACCACGCAGCAGATACATTCGCCGCTTGGCTTTCAATACGACAATCCGCGTCGCCTGGGGCCCACGGTATGGTCTAGAAATTGAGCAGCCGCCAAGTGCCAAGGCGCCGCCGATCACCGCCAATCTGCGTGAAATTTTCATCTGCTGCCTCGGGTTGTTTTTTTTCAATCTGGCAGAAAAGGGCGGCGCTGCCTACGGTTTCTCGTTGATCCGTTTTTCAATGGCGACAAGCCGCGCAAGAACTTCATCGCGGTAAGATTCAGTTTTGGCGGTCTCGTCTGCGCTATGGGCTTCCTGCATCGAGTTTACAATCAGACCGACCAGCAAGTTTACCACCGCGAAGGTTGTGACCATAATGAAGGGCACAAAAAACAGCCATGCGTAAGGATAGATTTCCATCACCGGGCGAACAATCCCCATGGACCATGATTCCAACGTCATAATCTGAAACAAGGAATAGGCCGATTGGCCCAGGCTTCCAAACCAGTGTGGGAAGCTGGCGGCAAACAATTTCGTCGCCATGACCGAACCAATGTAGAAGATGATAGCCATCAACAAAAACACCGATCCCATACCTGGGAGCGCGGTGATGAATCCCTCGACCACACGCTGCAAACGCGGTGCAACCGAGATAATTCGCAACACCCGCAAAATCCGCAACGCGCGTAGCACGCTAAATGTCTGCGCCCCAGGTACGAGCGATAGCGTCACGATCACGAAGTCAAACAGGTTCCAGCCACTGCGAAAGAATCGAGGGCCAAGGGCGACCAGCTTCAAGACCAGCTCGATCACAAAAATTGCAAGACAAAGCTTATCGAGCGCCAAGATTAGTGGACCAGCCGTCGCCATAACTGTGCGCGAGGTTTCCAATCCCAGCAGCACGGCGTTGAACAAAATAACACCGATGATGGTATTGCGGACGATTGAACCTTCAAGCCAGGTTGCCAAAGCTGTGCGCATGGGAGGACCTTCTTAAGAAGCGGTGAAACTGGCGACCAGCTCGATATGAGCGGACCAACGGAATTGATCAACGACCTGCGCCCAGTTGAGCTTATATCCTGCATCGACCAAGGACTTGGCGTCCCGCGCAAAGGTTACGGGATTGCAGGATACAAATGCGATCTGCGCAGTTTTGGACTTGGCAAGCTCGGAGACTTGCGCCTCGGCGCCTGCACGGGGTGGATCAATAACAGCGGCCTGAAACCGCTTTAGCTCGTCTGGCATGAGCGGTCGGCGAAACAGGTCGCGGGTTTGCGTTGTTACGGTCTTCAGTTCAGTAGCCTGTCGCCATCCCAGTTGCAGCGCGCTGGTCAGAGCATGCTCACCCTCGACCGCGTGAACCTGCGCTTGCTTGGCCAGCGGCAACGCAAAAGTGCCGCAGCCTGCAAACAGGTCGACAATATGCTTGGCAGAGCCGACCGCGTCTTTTACCGCGGCGCGCAGGGCCGTCTCGCCGTCTGGCGTCGCTTGTAAAAACGCACCGCTGGGAGGCACAACCTTGATCCCGTCAAAGCTGACCGCAGGTGCGCGACGGGTGATGACGGGTTCGTTCTCAATCATAATGCGCGCTAAATCATGGGATTGTGCGACCAAGGCCAAAGCTTCGATTAGAGGCGGGTCCGCCGCTTTGCCACCCTTGATTTCAATATCGAGCCCTTCGGTCCCCAAGGTCACTGCAAAATTGACCTCGCCTTTGCGCGCCGCAGTCAAAAATGTCAGCTCTTCCAAAACCGGAAGTGCAGCCAATAGCTTAGGGTGTAGCAAGCGACAGTTTGGAATTGACACCAGCGCGTTCGACCCCCGGGTATGAAACCCAACCAACACGCCTTTCTTTAGCCGTCGTGCCGCAAATGTCGCCCGGCGACGCGTCATTGGATCACAGGTGGTAATGGGTCGGAACTCTGCCTCTAATCCATGGGCCGAGAGTGCTCTTTCGACAATCTTTTGTTTCCAAACACTAACAAAATCATCCCGTGCATGTTGTAAAGCACATCCTCCGCAACGGTTATAATGTGGGCATGGCGCTTTGATCCGCTGGTTCGAGGGCGTGACGATTTTTGGCGTTTCCAGACGGTCGCCGACGACCTCGCCGGTCACAACCTCACCAGGCAAAACCCGCGGCACAAAAATCGGGCCATCCGCAATGCCGTCGCCTTTGAGGCCCAAGCGTCGGATCGTCAGTGTCATTCCGCAGCCTCTCGTACGCCGATGAACCCCCCCGATTGACGATCCCAGAACCGGGTGTAGACCCCTTTTGCGGCCAAAAGCTCGATATGGGTGCCTTGTTCGGCGATCTTGCCGTCTTCGAGCACCACAATCCGGTCCATATTGGCAATTGTCGACAGCCGGTGGGCGATCGCAATCACGGTCTTGCCGTCCATAATATTTTCTAGCGCGTCTTGAATGTTGGCTTCGACCTCACTGTCGAGAGCGCTTGTTGCCTCGTCGAGCACCAGAATTGGCGCGTCTTTCAAAATGGCCCGCGCAAGAGCGATTCTCTGACGTTGCCCACCAGACAACTTCACACCCCGCTCTCCAAGATGAGCCTCATAGCCGCGACGACCCATATGATCTTCCAAGCTCAGAATGAAGTCATGCGCTTCGGCGCGTTTGGCCGCCTCGATCATCTGGGCCTCGGTCGCATCCGGTTTGCCGTATAATATATTGTCGCGCGCGGCACGATTAAACATTGCTGTTTCCTGAGTCACCATACCGATTGCGTGGCGAAGACTGTCTTGGGTGACGTCAGCAATATCCTGCCCATCAATAAGAACGCGTCCTTTTTCGGGATCATATAGGCGCAGCATCAGCGAAACGAGAGTTGATTTTCCGGCACCGGATGCCCCAACAAGCGCCACCTTTTCACCCGGATGCAACGTCATTGCGATATCGCGGACACCCCCAGTTTGGCGGTCATATTTGAACGTTACATGATCAAACTGCACCTTTGCGGACGAAACCGCCAACGGCTTCGCGGCGCTTTTGTCTGTCAGCGTATGCGGCGGCGTCAGGGTCTTCATACCATCTTCGATTTCGCCGACATTGGCATAGAGTGCCATCAAGGTGAAGCTGACCCACCCGGTCATTTGCGCGATTCGAATAGCAATTGATCCGGCCGCCGCAATATCACCAGCCGTCGCAAGACCGGCCTGCCACAATAAAAGGCTCGAGCCGATCAACAAAACCGGCAAGATCCCTGCCAATCCCATAAGCGCAAACCGGAAACCAGCGGCCAACTGACCAAAGCTCAGTGCCTTCAGACGAAATGTTTCCATCGCAGAGAGAGCTTCGGTTTCCTCATACGCACCATGGGCGAAAAGTTTGACCGTCTTAATGTTGGTGATTGTGTCCACCACCTGTCCTGACACCATTGCCCGTGCGCCCGCGCGTTCTTTCGACTGGATCCGGACGCGCGGCATGTACCACCGTATAAGGGCGAAATACGCCACCAGCCAGACCACCAGCAACAAGGCGATCCAGCCGTTTATTGTTGTCAGCAACAACGCCGATCCCAACAAAGAGGCCAGGGCAAAAGCGACAACATTTATCAGTTCAGAGGTCACGTCCGTGATCGCACGTGCGGTTTGCATTTGTTTTTGTGCAATTCGACCGGCAAAATCGTCATCAAAGAAGGTGACGGCCTGGCCAAGGGTCCAGCGGTGTAGCCGCGACAATACCAGTGGGGTGACATTGGGTTGCACGACAATCGCATTTGCAGCCGCACTGAGGCCAAAAGCCAACGGCCGCAACATCACAAAGAACACCACAAACCCTGTCAGTAGCCACCAATGCTCAGTGAAGAATGCGAGCGGCCCTGTATCTACAGCTGCGTCAATAACGCGCCCTAGGATGAGGGCTGTCACGACCTCCATCGTGCCTGCCAGCGCTGAAAATCCTGCCGCGATCCACAACACTGGTATGGAGCCATGCAGCGCCCAGCGGAAAAATGGGCCGAGATCTTGTGGCGGGGGCCCTTCGGCGTGCTCAAACGGCGCTATTTGGTCGCTTGACCATTGTACAAGGCGTGCGATGCACGGTTTCATGGCTGCTCCTGTGTTCCGATAAAGCCACCGGATTGCCGCTCCCAAAACGAAGCATAGAGACCGTTTTGCGCCAGCAGATCAGTATGCGTGCCATCTTCCACGATCCTACCTTCCTCAAGCACCAAAATCCGATCCATCAGCGCGATCGTCGATAAGCGGTGGGCGATCGCAATCACGGTCTTGCCCTGCATTACGCCATAGAGCGTATTTTGAATCGCGGCCTCGACCTCGCTGTCGAGCGCACTTGTCGCTTCGTCCAGAACGAGGATTGGCGCATTTTTGAGGATCACCCTCGCAAGTGTGATCCGCTGTCGCTGCCCGCCAGAAAGTTTCACGCCGCGTTCGCCGACAAAGGCATCATAGCCGCTGCGTCCCATGGGATCTTCAAGATCTAGAATGAAATCATGGGCCTCTGCCCTAATCGCGGCTTCTATCATCTCAGCTTCGGTCGCATTGGGGCGCCCATATAAAATGTTGTCACGCACCGATCTGTGCAGCAGTGCACTGTCTTGCTGCACCATCCCGATCTGGGCGCGCAAACTGTCTTGAGTGACCTTTGCGATGTCCTGATGATCAATAAAAATGCGGCCTGCATCAGCATCATAAAACCGTAGCAAAAGTTTAACCAAGGTGGACTTGCCAGCACCGGACCGGCCCACAAGCCCAACCTTTTGGCCCGGCTGTAAATCCAATGTCAGTGGCCCCAAACCGCCGCTCTGGCGCCCGTAATGATGGGTCAGCGCATCAAATCGCAGTCGTCCCTCGTGTATCTCTAGCGGCTTGGCATTCGGTAAATTCAAAAGCGTGATCGGTTGCGAAATTGTCTGCATCCCTTCAGCGACAACGCCCAAAGCGCGGAAAAAATTTGAAACCGCCCACATGATCCAGCCTGTCATCGCGTTCAAGCGCAGGGCCAAAGCCGTCGCCGCAGCAACAACACCAACACTCGCAACCCCTTCTGTCCACAGCCAAATCGACCACCCGACCACCGATACAATCAGCAAGCCGTTCAAGGCCACCAATCCCATATCCATGATCGAAAACAATCGCATCTCAGCGCCAAATGTTTGTCGCGTCTTTTCGATGCTCTCCCTCGCGTACTCGAGTTCTTTGTCGTGATGGGCAAACATCTTGACCGCGTGGATGTTCGTATAGCTGTCGACAACGCGCCCGGTGACTTCGGATCGGGCATCGGCGCTGGCCTGGCTGGCGGGGCCAATACGCTGCACCGTCCACACCACAAGCACCAGATAAAGCGTAAACCAAATCAGGATCGGCACAGCCAAGCGCGGATCTGAAGTGCTCAGCAGAATAATGGCCCCGACCAGATAAGCCAAGGCATAGGCCAAAGCATCAAACACCTGAAACACCGCGTCACCGGCACTTCCTGGCGTCTGCATAATTCGGTTGGCGATGCGTCCAGCGAAGTCATTCTCAAACCAACCGACAGATTGGCGCAGCACCTGTCGATGCGCACGCCAGCGCACCAAGGCCCCAAAATTTGGTAAAATCGTGTTGTTGAGCACAATCGTGCCCAATGTCTGCACCATTGGTCGCAGAAACAAGATAAACACGACCAAAAACAAAAGCTCGGCTCCGTGAACCGCGAAAACGTCGCGAGGTGCAACCTCGTCAAGCATATCGATGACCCGGCCCATATAGAACAGCAAGACGATTTCGACCGCCGCACTGGCGATCGATAACACCGCTGCCCAGGCAAACATATGTTTGAATGGCTGCGCATAATCCCACAAAAACGCAAACAATGTCGTCGGCGGTCGGTCCGTTTCGACGTAATCCACATAAGGGTCTACAAGATTTTCGAAAAAGCGAAACATGGGGCTCTATCCTCAGCGCCAATATAGGGTGCTGATTACACAAAGACCATGACGGCGGAGACGGTCAGCATCAACGCCATGGTACCGTTGAATAAGCTCCAGGCGCGGTCGGAATTTAAAAGATAGGTTAGAAGCGATCCAGCGAAGCTCCAGAACAAGCAAACGCCTAAGTTAATACCGGAAAAAGCGCTGGCCAAACGTGCAGCTTCTTGCGCAGGTGGCAATCCTGCGGCGTATCCGATCGAAGCCGCGGAGGCGATCGCCCAAACTTTTGGGTTCACCCACTGGAACAAGACCGCTCTGAAAAACCCCCAAGGTTCGTCTTCAGCCGCCTGTCGCTTGGCCTGGGCCACGGTCATCAGCTTAAAGGCCATCCACAAAATCCACCCCGTCGCAATGATTTTCAACACCAATGTCAAACCAGGCATAGCCAGTAAGAGCGCCCCCATGCCCAGAGCGGTGAGTCCCGAGGTCACGCCCACACCCGCAGCCACGCCCAGAACATGAGGCAAGGTCGCACGAAATCCAAAACGCGCGCCACTGGCGGTCAACAGAATCACGTTTGGCCCGGGCGTAAATAACCCGGCGAAAACAAATGCATATAATGGATCAAAAATCATGGTCGACATTTCGCGATCAGTTCAGGCAGGGTCAATACAAAGCCTGAAGCGATCCAAGCTGTCTGAGCGGATTTGAGCGCTTGACCAAGGGCTGCTCCGCTCAGCTCTGGCAGATCCTCTGCCTTCATAGGGAATTTGGCGCTTGCCCCTTTCGCCACAGCCAGCAAATCAGCGTGATCCAATATGTTTTCAAACAACGCCGCGCGCAATAAAATCAGGTCCCTCGCGATGTTTGCACCAAGGCGATACCCGGCCTCATGCGGTGGCATGTTTGTTTCGATTCCGCTTTGAAGTCCCGTCAAATAGCGCGCTTCCGCTTTTGACAGTCGCATTGCCTCAGTCAGGTCTTTGCCGCCCAAAGCCGCAAGCCGGCGCAGAGGATCGGGTGTGAGGCCATCTTCAAGGTGGATCAAAACTGCTAGGGCTTTGGCCTGCGCACCTGGCAATATCTGTGACAGAACACCGCTTTGCTCCATCGCGGCCACCGCTTGGCTTGGATCCGGTGCGCCCAGCAGTTTGAGCATTTCGCCGCCGACACGCTCTTTGCTTAACTGTGATAGACCAGCGCTATGGGTGGCACAGGCGGCCAGCGCTTCACTGTCAAACCCATGACTGCGATCCCCGTACCACGCAAAAAACCGAAAAAACCGTAAGATACGTAGATAATCTTCACAGATGCGCTGGGCTGGATCATCAATGAAACGCACCCGCCGTGTCATCAGGTCAGCCAGCCCGCCAAGCGGATCAAAAACGGTTCCATTCAGATCCGCATAAAGCGCATTCATGGTAAAATCGCGCCGTCGCGCATCCTCTTCGATGGTATTTGCAAAAGACACCACGGCGCGACGACCGTCGGTGGCCACATCCCGACGAAATGTTGTCACTTCAATCGGGTCGCGCTTGATCACCAGTGTAACGGTACCGTGGTCGATCCCTGTCGGGACAGCTTTGATACCTGCCGATTTGGCACAGCCGATCACCTGTGCGGGAGACGCATTGGTCGCGATATCGAGATCGGACACAGGCGCGCCCAACAGAGCGTTGCGCACGTGGCCACCGACGACATAGGCCTGAAATCCCGCGTTGCTTAACAGATCGAGCACTGTTCGACCTGCACCAAAAAGCTTTGGATCAATCTTGATCATCGCGCAAGCGCCCGCAGCATGCGTGCCGTTGCGCCCCAAATATAATAAGGACCATACGGGACCACATAAAAACTTCGCCAAACTCCGTGCCAGCTTCGTCGCTCGATCCGGTAATTTGTCGCGTCCAAAATATGAGACAATGGCACGGTGAAAATCTCGTCAACTTCGCCGGGTTCAGCCTTGGGCACATAATCACCCGTGATATGTGCAACAATCGGAGTCACCAAAAACCCGGTAACCGTTTCGTGGCACGACAATTGACCCAGTGGCGATACAAGACGCTCGGGCAGGCCGATTTCCTCATGTGCTTCGCGCAAAGCCGCATCCAGAATGCTGTGATCAGATGAATCGACCCGACCACCCGGAAAAGCGATCTGACCAGGATGATGTTTCAGTTTGGAAGATCGTTTTGTCAGGATCACGCGTTCTGCATCGGTGATCGCGATCAAAACGGCCGCATCATGTAGCTTGCGCGTCTTGCTCAACGAAATATCTGGGTTCAGGTCAAAGTCTGATGTCTGGGCCTGAGCGCGGGTGATAGCTTCCCGGACCAGGTGCAGCGCCGTCATTGCGGGGCCGTTTCTGCCTCAAAGCCGACCGTTTTGGGGTCGAGCACATAATGTGCGCCGCAAAACTGGCAATCCGCCGTCACTTTGCCGGAATCGTTGGTCATAGAAGCGATATCTTTGGCTGAATAAATTGACAGGCTTTGACGCACGCGGTCTTCCGAACAGGTGCAGCCAAATTTCACCGGCTGCGCATCAAACACACGTGGGCTCTCTTCGTGGAAAAGCCGCACCAATAAATCGGACGGCGCAACCGAAGGACCGACCAATTCGAACTGTTCCACCGTGTCCAGCAGAGCATTCGCGCGAATCCAGTTTTCACCTTCATCACCATCGAGAATATCTTCGTGCCGCAATATCCCCCCTTCACCAGACCCAGGATTTGCCGAAAATGGCGATGCTTTCGGCATGACTTGCAACATTACGCCACCGGCGCGCCAGGTTTCATCCGCGCCTGATACACTATTGCGTCCAAAGCTCAGCGCGAACCGCGTTGGCAGCTGTTCGGATTGGGCAAAATAAGATTGCGCGCAATTTGCCAAAGATCCACCCGCAATCGGTGTGATTCCCTGATAAGGCGCAGTGCCTTTGCCCTGGTCGATCAGCACGGCAAAATATCCTTTGCCGATCTGCGAAAATGGATCAACATCGGAGTCCAGTCGTTCTGCATCATAGCTGGCATAAGCTCGAATACGAGCAGGCTCGCCACTCTGTGTTGGTCCGTAATAATCCGTGGCGATCAAACGTGCGGGCCCGTCACCGCGCACTTGCAATGACAACTTCCAACGCAGCTTGATGGTTTGGCCAATCAAAACAGTGAGCAAGCAGGCTTCGGCCACGAGGGCCTCGATTTCAGGGGGATATCTGTGCTGCTTTAACACCTGATCCAATGCGCCATCCAACCGAGCAACGCGTCCGCGGATATCCGACCGATCAAGCTGAAACGGTAAGACAGTGTCGTCCCAGGCAAGTTTCGTCATCTGCGTCATGATTGAGGTTCCACATTCGGGCAAAAAGACAGCGGACAGACCGCTTTGCAGGGTATATAGAGGGGCGATCGTCCCGGTCCAAGCCCTTCCACCAGCGCACAATAGGATGCAGCTATGATTAAACGATACGGTGAACCTGTCGTTTCGGGGCAAACTTATCGGTTTCGACCTGGTGTCTATGCGATTTTATTGCTTGGAGCGGAGGTGTTGCTGACCCATCAAGCCGAACCTGTTCCAGAATTTCAGTTGCCTGGCGGCGGGATTGATCCCGGCGAGCATCCGATACCCGCGCTCCATCGCGAAGTGCGCGAAGAAACGGGATGGAGCATTTCGTCCGCTCGTCGTTTGGGCGCCTTTCGTCGGTTCACCCATATGCCGGAATACGGGTTTTGGGCCGAAAAACTGTGCACCATTTACATCGCGCGCCCGGTACGTGCTCTGTCTGATCCCCTGGAAACCGGCCATACTGCCGTTTGGGCCAGCCTGTCAGACACTGCTGACATATTGGCCAACGCAGGCGATAAAGCCTTTGTCCAAGCAATACAACGTCAGTTTTCCAAATGGGCGTGATCGAAATCCAATACCAGCCCTGACACATCGTCTTCAAAAGCGACTTCGCCAGTGAGCATCCTCAAGTCTTTGGCAATATTCGGCAATACAAACGAGGTTTCCGTTCTTTTTTGACGCCTTAGCAACTTGATTGCGCCGTCTGTGTCCAGCATTTCGCCATCGGGGGCGGTCGCCTCAGTCACCCCATCCGACATCAAGACCAACCGGTCGCCGTTGCGCATCTTGGCAAAAAACGGATCATAGGTTGCACCCGGGATCAGACCGATCGGCAAGCCACCATTGCCCAAGATCTCCATCTTGCCACGTTTCCGATAAAGCAACGGGTGCGGATGGCCGGCCTGAACCCCATGCAGAGCGCCGGTCTGCAAATCCAAAGTCGCAAGCACTATGGTGAAATAGTGCTGCGTTTCCATATCAAACAGCAACATCTCGTTCAATTCGGCGGCCACATCTTCTGGGTTGCGGGGCACGGTTTCACCTGCCTCATTCAAGCCCAGCGCAAGGTTCTGTCCCGGCGTAGAGCCCGACAACAACCCAGCCAAACGCGCCGTCATAAGTGCCGAACTGACCCCATGACCGCTGACATCCAAGCTATAGAGCCCCAGATGTCTGTCATTGATACGAAAAAAACCTGTCAGGTCGCCGCCAACATGCCCGCTGGACTCAAGCATAAGGCTCAGTTTTGCAGGACCAAAGGTCGCATCTTTATCACGCAGCAGAGATTGCTGCAGTGTCTTGGCCTCCTGCAAATCACGATCAATCGCGTCATATAGGGTTTGAATTTGGTCAAGCGCATAGCTGACTTCCTCATTTTTGACCACCAAGGCGCGTTCCATATCCAGCAACCGCTCGCCCGCTCTGATCCGGGCCTCCAGTTCCAGACCGTTGACTGGCTTGGTCAAGAAATCATCTGCACCTGCATTGAGGCCTGCCGCAATCTCGGCTTTTTCGTTTTTTGATGTCAGCAAAATCAGATATGTATAGCCTGTATCTGGGCGATTACGCAGAGCCGCGCAGAGCTCCAGGCCAGTCATGCCGGGCATGAGCCAGTCACTGATGACCATATCGACTGGCGTTTTGTCGAGGATGGCCAGGGCTTCGGCGCCCGAATCAGCTTCGATTACATCATACCCGCACCTGCGCAAGGTTGCCGACAGAATTCGGCGCTGAAACCGACTGTCATCGACCACAATAATAGGTCGTTTGGGCTGCGGCCTTTGTGCCGGATCAACCATGTTAATCTTACCAACCGGACTGTTATTTACCATCGCTTCACTCTCGCGCCCCACGCAATGGGTGCCCGACGGGATTTAACAACTGATGAAATAAAGAGCGCCGCCCAGTAACATAGTCTAAACAATTTGCGCTTATATCGAACGAAAAAATAGAAGGGGATGTCGATGATCGATTGGGCACGGGTTGGCGAGCTGAGAGAAGAAGTTGGCGCCGAAGACTTTGACGAAGTTGTTGAGATTTTTCTCGAAGAAGCAGAAGAAACGCTCACCCCATTGCGCAATAATCCAATTTGCAACACCCCGGGCCCAGTGCTGCACTTTCTCAAGGGGATGTCGGGGAACCTTGGTTTTCAGCCGGTGCGCAAGATTTGTGAAACGCTGGAAAAGACCCATGACGAGGGGCCCATGGATCTCAGCACTGTTGTTATCGCCTATGACAAGACCTGTGATGCCTTTATGCTTGGGTTGCCCAAGCAATCCTGGGCCATTTAGATCAGGAATTCGGACAAGACCTCATCGCCGGTGATATCGCGGTATGAAAAGCCGCGCGCCTGCATTTTGGTGAACAACTCATCGAAGGCTTCTCGCTCCTTGGTTTCGATACCAATCAGAACGGACCCAAAATTACGCGCAGATTTTTTGAGATATTCAAACCGAGAAATATCATCGTCTGGACCCAGAAAAGACAGAAATTCCCTCAGCGCGCCAGGCCGCTGCGGCATCCGCAAAATAAAGTATTTTTTAAGCCCGGTGTACCGGAGCGCACGTTCCTTCACTTCTGGCAAACGCTCGAAGTCAAAATTTCCGCCTGATGTGATACAAACCACTGTTTTGCCGACAATATCCGCATTTATTTGATCCAAAACATCAATTGCCAATGCGCCTGCCGGTTCCAGCACGATACCTTCGACATTCAACATCTCGACAATCGTTGCACAAATTCGGTCTTCTGGTGCGGCAAGCACATGAGCGCGATTGATATGCTTCAAAAACTCGAAATTCTGTGCGCCAATCCGTGCGACGGCAGCGCCATCAACAAAGTTATCTATGGGCCGCACTGTCGATGGGGCTCGGTCCTCAAGCGCGATTGCAAGAGAGCGCGCACCAAGTGGTTCTACCAAACGAAATTCGGTGTCAGGCGCCATCTCACGCATATAGGCTGTTGTTCCTGAAGACAGCCCGCCGCCGCCAACAGGCAATACCATCATATCAGGCGCTTGCGGCAGATCTGCCAAAATCTCAGCTGCAACGCTGGCCTGTCCTTCAATCACGTCCAAATCGTCAAAAGGGGAAAGAAAATATCCGCCCACTTCGTGGCAATAGTCTTTTGCGGCTGCCAGCGTATCGTCAACGTAATCGCCAACCAGCCGAATATCGATTGCAGCACCGCCAAAGGCGCGTGTTTTGTCAATTTTCTGGCGCGGTGTCGTCACTGGCATAAAGATCACCCCGTGAACGCCGAAATGCGCGCATACATAGGCCACGCCCTGCGCATGGTTGCCTGCACTGGCGCAAACAAACTGCGTTTGTCCGACACCAACTTGTTTTCGCAGCGCATTATATGCACCACGGATTTTATAGGACCGCACTGGCGACAAATCTTCGCGTTTCAACCAGATCTCAGCGTTAAATCGGTCAGATAAAAACGCATTTCGCTGCAACGGCGTTGCCGGGAACACCTGTCGCATTTCATCCATGGCCGCTTGTGCCGCTTTCGCAAAATCACCCAAAATCGAGACCTTTATCCGAAGACGCGTCCAACACGCACCATAAGCTGCTGAAATCGGTAAAGCAAAACCCAATGCCGGGCAATTATGCGCCGCGCGCGGCCCGCCTTGCACGTAAGCCCAAAAGCCGGTAACCGCGCCGTAAAAATACGGAAGGACTTGCGATGGCCACCGCCCCAAAGAAAGTCGTGCTCGCCTATTCCGGCGGCTTGGATACTTCGATCATTCTGAAATGGTTGCAGAGCGAATATGGCTGCGAAGTGGTCACTTTCACCGCCGATCTCGGTCAGGGCGAAGAACTGGAGCCTGCCCGGCAAAAGGCCGAGCTGTTGGGGATCCCGTCAGAGAACATTTACATCGAAGATGTTCGCGAAGAATTCGTGCGCGATTTCGTGTTTCCGATGTTCCGCGCCAATGCGGTTTACGAAGGGCTCTATTTGCTGGGAACGTCGATTGCCCGGCCGCTGATTTCCAAGCGTTTGGTGGAAATTGCTGCGCTGACCGGTGCTGACGCAGTGGCTCATGGTGCGACCGGTAAAGGCAATGATCAGGTCCGCTTTGAGCTTGCCGCCTATGCTCTTAACCCAGAGATCAAAGTCATTGCGCCCTGGCGCGAATGGGATCTGACCAGCCGTACAAAATTGCTGGAATTCGCCGAGGCTCACCAGATACCGATCGCGAAAGACAAGCGCGGCGAAGCACCGTTCAGTGTCGATGCCAACCTTCTGCACACATCGTCGGAAGGCAAAGTTTTAGAAAACCCGGCGGATATGGCGCCCGCTTATGTCTACCAGCGGACCGTCCACCCCGAGGATGCGCCCAATACGCCGGAATTTGTTGAAATCGGGTTCGAGAAAGGCGACGCCGTCTCGATCAATGGCGAAACCATGTCCCCCGCGGCCCTTCTGACCAAGCTCAATGAGCTGGGCGGCAAACATGGCTGCGGTCGTCTTGATCTGGTTGAGGGTCGGTTCGTGGGCATGAAATCACGCGGTATCTACGAGACCCCGGGCGGCACTTTGCTGCTTGAGGCGCATCGCGGTATCGAATCAATCACGTTGGATCGTGGCGCGGCTCATCTGAAAGACGAGCTGATGCCACGCTATGCCGAATTGATCTATAACGGGTTTTGGTACGCGCCCGAACGCGAGATGTTGCAAGCTGCCATCGACAAAAGCCAACAGCATGTCACTGGTGTAGTGAAGCTGAAATTATACAAAGGTTCTGCGCGCACGGTGGGTCGTTGGTCAGATTATTCATTGTATTCCGAGGCGCATGTGACTTTTGAAGAAGATGCCGGGGCTTATGATCAGAAAGACGCTGCGGGTTTCATCCAGTTGAACGCCCTGCGTCTGAAGCTTCTGGCGGCGCGAAACAAGCGGATCAGCTGATGCGATGCGCGGCCAGTGTTTGATAAATTGGTAACGCTGCGTCCAGAAGAGCGCTCTTTTCGGGGGGACATGGCCCATCGGCCTGCGTGAATCCGGTAGAGCGGTGCACCGTTGCGTACCAGTGCCGCGCCCAAACCCCATCGTTTTTGTGACCTCCCGCTGGCCAGCGCAACATTGTATCATCCCAGGGCAACCCAATTTCCGCGCAAAGCTTTTGCAACATTGTTTCGGGGTTGGCCCGAATATCGGAGCTGTCGATAACCGGCCCAGGGAACCGTTCAAATAGCTCCAGTTGCCGTGTGAACCCTAAATCTTTCAGCGTTGCCTTCTCTCGTTTCGCGGCATAGCTGGCGATAACCCGTGCAGGATGGCGGATCAGATATACGTTCACCACCGCATTGAGCCAATCTGTCGGGACAGATGCGATCATATGATGGGTCATATGCTTTTGATACCAGTGGCGCTTACCGTCTGGAACAGGTCCAGCGCAGTGGCGCGCAACCCTGTGCGGATCTGTAGGTTGCGAGGTGAGGATCTCGGCGCACATCGGGTGCTCAATACCGGTCGCATCCAAATAGGCGGCATAAAAAGGTTCATCCGAAACGGTAAAATCATCACGCGCACCAAAGCTATACATCATCGCGGTTGAGAGGTTCCGTGGCCCTGACCACATTGCAATCCGCATCACGCGCAGTCTCGCGCAATCAAGCTTTTGTAAAGCGATCGGATCCGCTCTGTCATTGGCCCCATCTCGCCGTCACCGATCTTGCGCCCATCAATTTCGCTGACAGGTGTTTGCGCGCCAAACGTCCCGGTCAAGAAGGCCTCATCCGCGCTGTACGTGTCGACCAGCGAAAAATTTCTTTCAAAAACAGGGATTTGATGGGCGTGACACAGATCGATCACTCTTTGCCGGGTAATTCCATTCATACAATAATCGGCGGTCGAGGTCCAAACTTCATGATTTCGAACGATAAAAAAATTACAAGCGTTTGTCGTATTTACGAAGCCATGCACATCCAGCATCAACGCCTCGTCGGCACCGGCTTTTTCCGCTGCAATACAAGCGAGAATGCAGTTCAGCTTGGAATGGGAATTCAACTTTGGATCCTGCGTCATCGGCAACCCACGCAGATGCGGTACCGTCGCCAAGCGAATAGGACGTGGCAGTTTCGGTTTGGAGTGCTCCATGATAATGACCATCGTTGGCCCGCTGCGTGACAGGCTCGGATGCTGAAACGGTAATATCTTGACGCCACGCGTTACCATCAAGCGCGCATGGGCATCGCTGGTCATGCCGTTGGCCTTTCGGGTTTTGTCCAGCGCGGCAATGACCCCGGCGCGGTCGAGCCCGATATTCAGATCAATCGCTTTAGCGCCCTCAAACAGCCGATCGATATGTGCGTCCAAAAACGCCCATTTGCCATTGTACAGCCGCAATCCTTCCCAAATGCCGTCGCCGAGCATAAAGCCGGAATCGTACACGGATACGGTCGCGTCAGCACGCGGTTTCAGTACGCCATCGACATAGATCAGGATCGATTGATTGCGCTCATCATCCTCGGCTTGATGAGTGGTGACGGCGTCCTGTGACATAGCGGCTCCGGGGTGTTTTGGGTCAGCCTATCCAGCCCAGCGCATCTCGCAAGTCTGTTTCACGTGAAACCGAGTTTTCGTCAGGCGGCCGTCTGTTGACCGATCCGCATATGCGGGGCCAAAACCTCTCTCGTGACCCAGTTCTCGGACGGCCCGAGACACGGCATTATCTCGAAAACTTATGGAAGCCATGAAGACTTCGCAGTTCAGCGGATGTCATCGATATCTACGAATGGCCGGTTTTCATAAAGTTAGGCGGTTAACATTGCGTCGAGCTTGCCCGCGCGTTCCAGCGCCATCAAATCATCACAGCCGCCAATATGTCTGCCACCGATGAAGATCTGGGGGACTGTATGCTTGCCACCGGCCCGTTTCAGCATCTCTGCCCGTTTCTCAGGCTGCCGGGACAGATCCGTTTCTGCAAAACTGACAGATTTCGAGCTGAGAAGCTCTTTGGCCATGTGGCAAAAGCCACACAATGGAGAGGTATATATTTCAACGGTTTGCATCAGGCTGGGCTCTTTGAAAGTTACGGATTTGGTACAGACTTAATAGCCCATTCGGCTGGTGTCACCCCCACCTGCGGTGGTCGCGGTAGGGTCTATCGCTTTCCATTTGAATATAGACACTTATCGTGTAAACTAAAATTGACATATAAGATGAAAGCCCAACATGACCCGAGTCGATCCCATCCGAGCTGCTCAAGCTGTTGCAGATGACCGCCAAGCCGCTTTGGTGGTCGGAGCAGGTCTAGGCGGACTGGCGGCAGCCATGCGGCTGGGTGCAAAAGGCTATGCGGTGACGGTATTTGACAAGCTGGACCGGCCCGGTGGACGTGGCTCATCGATCAGCCAAGACGGTCACAGGTTTGATCTGGGCCCGACGATTATCACGGTTCCACAGGTGTATGAGGATCTCTGGGCCGCCTGTGGTCGTAATTTTCGCGATGATGTCACTTTAAAACCCTTAGATCCATTTTACACGATTCGCTGGCCCGACGGCTCTCATTTTGCAGCGTGCCAAAATACCGAAGCGATGGAGGCCGAAATCTCGCGGCTGTCGCCTGGGGATCTAGACGGGTACCGCGCGTTTATGAAAGCTGCGAAGCGCCGATATGTTGTGGGATTTGAAGGACTGGTCGCCAAGCCAATGCATAACGCATGGGAGACCATCAAAGTCTTGCCTCAATTTGCCATGTTGCGCGCTGATCAATCGATTTTGCAATTGGTCAAGAAGCACGTACGCGATCCGCGCTTGCGTATGGCGCTGTCGTTTCATCCGTTGTTTATCGGCGGCGATCCAATGAATGTGACGTCGATGTATGCGTTGGTTGGGCATCTCGAACATCAGTTCGGCGTCCATTATGCGATGGGCGGCGTCCAGGCGATTGCCGATGCGATGGTTCGTGTCATTGAAGACCAGGGTGGCATCGTTCGGATGGACACCGAAGTTGATGAAATCATCACGAAGGACGGCGCAGTCGAGGGCGTTAAATTGGTTGGCGGTGAGACAATTCTGGCCAATCTGGTGGTGAGCAATGCCGACGCGGGCCACACCTACACGCGTCTGTTGCGCAACCATCCCAAAAAGCGGTGGACCAAAGCCAAGTTAGATGCCAAGCGCTGGTCGATGGGGCTCTATGTCTGGTATTTCGGCACCAAAGGGACTAAGGGAAAATGGGCGGATGTGGGCCATCACACAATTGTCAGCGGCCCGCGCTATGAAGGTCTTTTGAAAGACATCTTCATCAAAGGCCGGCTCGCCGATGACATGAGCCTCTACGTTCACCGGCCATCTCTGACCGATCCGAGCGTTGCCCCTCGAGGGGATGATACGTTCTACGTGCTGTCGCCAGTGCCGCATTTGGGCCATGAAAACCCAGTGGACTGGACCATGGAAGAACCAAAATACCGCAAGAAGGTCGCCAAGGTTCTCGATCAAATGATGCCGGGCTTCGAGGACCATATCTCAACCAGCAAGATATTTACGCCGGATACATTCCAAACGAGATATCTGTCGCCGAAAGGCGCAGGTTTTTCCTTGGAACCGCGAATCCTGCAAAGCGCGTATTTCCGACCTCACAACGTCAGCGAAGAGGCGAGGGGTTTGTTTCTGGCCGGTGCGGGCACCCACCCTGGCGCGGGTGTGCCTGGCGTAATTTCGAGCGCCGAGGTGCTGTGCAAGATGGTACCAGAGCCCACTTTTGCGTCTGTGCCGACGCAGGTGAAGATGGCCGCAGAATGAGCCATGCCACCGATATGGAGCATTGCCGCGAGGCAATCAAACACGGCTCGTTAAGTTTTTATGCTGCATCAAGACTTTTGCCCGCCAAGGTTCGTGACCCAGCGCTTGCGCTCTATGCATTTTGTCGTCTTGCTGATGATGCTGTTGACTTAGTGGATGAAAAGGCGGCAGCCGTGTTGTCGTTGCGGGATCGCTTGGATCTGGCCTATCGGGGTGTGCCGCGTGACACACCCACAGATCGGGCATTTGCGGCAATGGTCGAGCACCATAATATGCCCCGCGAGTTGCCCGAAGCCCTGCTGGAAGGATTTGCCTGGGATGCGATGGGTCACCGTTACGAAACGCTCAGTGACGTGCGGGCTTATGCCGCTCGGGTCGCCGCTGCTGTCGGTGCGATGATGACAGTGTTGATGGGGGTGCGCGATGCAGATGCGTTGGCACGCGCCTGCGATCTGGGCGTTGCGATGCAACTGACCAATATTGCCCGCGATGTGGGTGAAGATGCCCGCGAGGGTCGGCTTTATCTTCCAACCAAGATGATGGAAGATTATGGCCTCGACCCGGATGCGTTTTTGGCGGACCCAAAGCCGTCCGCGCCATTGGAGCGGGTCACCCGGACGCTTTTGGCCGAAGCCAACCGCCTCTATTACCGGGGTGAGACTGGCGTTGCTGCTCTGCCGATATCGGTGCGTCCCGGTATTTTTGCGGCGCGTAAGATCTATGCCGGGATCGGTCGTGATGTGGTGCGGCACCGCTATGACAACATCAATCATCGCGCCCGCACCACCAAAGCGCAAAAGCTCCGTTGGATCGGTGCGTCTGCCGTCTCGACGATCATGACAATGACGATGCCGCGCTCGGCGGTGTTGTATGCCCGGCCATTGCGAGAATGTGCGTTTCTTGTGGATGCCGCTGCAGCGCGGCGTGCCCAATCCAGTTGGGGTGAGGGCCGGTCTGGAAAGCTTTTGGGATTGTTTGCGCAGCTTGAGGCTCAAGATCGCGCAGCACGGGGGCTGTCACATCAATCCAAACATGTCATATAATCTGCATGGAAATACTTCTCTTTGTACTTTTTCTCGCGTGCTGTGGGGCTGCAGCGTCCACTGGGGCGATGTTCCAACCGGGCGCTTGGTATGATGCATTGGCAAAGCCGCGATGGACGCCGCCCAATTGGGTGTTCCCGGTCGTCTGGTCAATATTGTATTTGCTGATCGCTGCCTCTGCCGCGCGTGTTGCAGGACAGATCGGCTCCCAATTTGCGATGGCATTTTGGGCGCTTCAAATTGCGCTGAACACGCTTTGGACCCCAGTCTTTTTTGGGCTGCGTCGGATCAAGGCGGGAATGTGGATTATCTGTCTTCTGTGGATTGCGGTGGCCGGTGCGATGCTGACCGCCTGGTTCGTGGATGAGCTTGCAGGGATTCTGTTGGTGCCTTATTTGCTTTGGGTCACCATCGCGGCCGCGCTGAACGCCAGCGTTTGGTCACTCAATCGAGACGAAGCCAACAAGCCTGCTGCTGCGCAGCTCTAGAACCGCCATCTGGGCCGCCGCGGCACCCGCATCGCCAGCATGGGCATTAGCCAGGCGTTGCGGAACCGATTGAGATCGAGCGCCTCGTACACCCCCCGCGAGCGTTCGCCGCCGATAACTGTCTCGACGCCGGCGCGATTATAAAACGGTGCGTCCAGCATCGATTGCACCTGTTTGGGTCTATGTCCTGGATCAGCACGGCATTCACGCCGGACGGCCCAGAATGAGCGACGCATATTGGCTTTGGGCGGGGCCTCCATCATGGCGATTTCGCCGTCGGGCGTGAACTTCATCGCAGCTTCGAGCGTTTCGCCATTGCACAGATCTGCATCATAAAAACAAGCAGTGCCGTCGCTGAGCGGGAAACGGCCCCAGGTCCAATAGTTGAAATCGGCCTCCAAGGCATTGGTGCCGAAATTGGCATCGAAATAGCCGTGGCCGGTCCATTGGCCATGATGGCCAAGATCCACTTCGATGTCACTGGTCGGGGCAAAAGGCCGCCAGATATGGCTCTCGTCCTGTTTCAAGGGCAGCTCGAATCCTGTGATCCCTTTGGGCCGGAGAATGATCCGTCCCGTGACCTTCGAGACAATCGGGTTTGACCATTCTTCCACATCGATGATCAGCTTATCGCCGTCCCAATGCAGGCTGCTGGGACCTACAGTTAAGCTATCCCGGGACTGCCGCAATGCGCTGCATCCTCGGTCGGTCATGGTGAATCGTCCGCCAGGGCCATAGGTCGCGACGTTGATGCATACATGGTTATGAGGGTCTTTTCGGCCGCTCCACCGATACCAAGGCGAGAATACCGATCCTATGAAGGCGATGACTGAGACGGCGCGGGTGCCATCTGCACTAACGCCGTCGATGTACCACCAGGCATAGCCCCCTGGCGGGACGCTGAGGTTGAAGTTTGGTCGTTCAGAATCGCTGCGGCCGCGTGCCGACCGCAAAGCGCGGCCATCGGTATGCCTGCTCCTGGATGTACTCCGCCGCCTGCTAGATACAGTTTGGAGATCTTGCTTCGGACGTGAGGTCTTTGAAAGCTGGCCATTAATCCATCTGGGCTGCGGCCGTAAAGCGATCCGGTCGAGCCTGGGAACAGCTTTGCGAAGTGATGGGGTGTCGTTAAAGACTCCGGACCTGGAATGTGATCGAACTTTAGGCCCATACGGGCCAGTCTCGGAAAAGTACGTGTCTGACATATGGCAAACTCCTCAACAGGGGCAGGGGCCAACGCGGGTGGGCCATTCATGATGATTTCGAAACGCTCAGTGATCGGTGCCGAAACGGCGTGCCCACGATCCTCAGCGCAGATATAAAGGGTTGGATCTTCCGGGATTTTACCCGCGCTGAGCGTGTCGAACTCGCGGTGGGCTGTATCTCCAAAGAAGATGTTGTGATGGCGCAGCGGAGCGCCCATGGCCTTGGCGGCAAAGCTCCAGACATAGGCGGAAAGCGAGCGTGGCTCTGTCCCTTGAGGGCGAACAGCGGCCCGAACCGTTTGACCAAGCATCCCGGTATAAAGCGCGCGTGGGTCGCCATTGAACACGATCTGATCGGCTGCGATCCGGGTGCCATTCTCCAGCGTAACAGCGCTGGCGTCGCCATTGGTCACCTCGATTTCAGCGACATGGGCGCCATAGTGGATCTGAGCGCCCAATCGAGTGGTCAGTGCGGCAATTGCCTGGGCCAATTGGTGCATTCCACCATCCACGCGCCAGACACCGTGGGCCTCGGATTGCCAGATCAGCGCCAGAACGGCAGGCGATGCATAGGGCGATCCACCGACATAGGTGGCATAGCGCCCGAACAACTGTCGCAAACGCGGATCATCGAATTTTGTTTGAAGCCGTTTCGCGAGGGTTGCGTGTGGGGCCAGTGCCGGAATTAGACCGGGATTGCGCAGCACTTGCGCAGTCAACGCCCCCAAGGTCGGAGAATCGTTTTGCATCATCGGTCCGTCGAACGCATCAAACAATCTGGCCGCTTCGTCGGAAAAGGCTCGAAACTGTCGCGCAGCCTTGGCCCCTGCAAAGGCATGGACCGCTTCGACCGACATGTCCGGGTCTGCATGCAGATCAAGCATGCTGCCATCAGACCAAAAATGCCGTGCGAGGATTTCTTCGCGGTGCAAGGTCACATGATCAGACAGACGCGCGCCGACATCCGCAAACAGGGCCTCGAACACCGGGCGCATGGTCATCACCGTTGGGCCTGCATCGACCGGTCCCGCAGCGCTGGGCAGAGTTCGCATCTTGCCGCCCGGTGTTTCATGACGCTCTAAAACGGTCACTTCATGACCAGCACCCGCCAATTTCAGCGCGGCGGCCAGACCGGCGATCCCGGCGCCGATGACGACAGTATGAGAGCGTGTCTTAGTCATGATACTCCATCTCTGTCTAACAGTGTTGACACTCTGTCCCAAACTGTCCAGTCTAATTTACATAAGAGCCTGTGAATCTATGGGTAAATCAGGATTGGAGACCAAGATGGGTCTGAAAAGCCGTATTGAATCGACCCTTGATGCTGCCATCGCACGGGGCCAGACGGGAATCGCCCCGCCCAAACTCGCCGCTGCTCTGGGTTATTCTGTGAAGCCGGGGGGCGCACGAATTCGCCCGACGATTTGTATGAGTGTTGCTTTGGCATGCGGTGATACGGCCCCGGCTTTGTCCGATGCCGCCGCTGCAAGTATCGAAATCATTCACTGCGCGAGCCTCGTTCATGACGATATGCCGTGTTTTGACGATGCAGATACGCGACGTGGCAAGCCTGCCGTTCACAAAGCATTTTCTGAGCCATTGGCGCTTCTGGCAGGAGATTCTCTGATCGTGATGGCATTCGAGGCAATTGCCCGCGCCGCTGACGATGACCCGGCCCGCGCTCTGAAACTGACGTTGGAGCTTGCGCAATCCACCGGTATGCCCAATGGAATTTGTGCCGGTCAGGGATGGGAAAGTGAAAAAAGCGTTGATTTAGGGGCTTATCATCGCGCCAAGACCGGCGCGCTTTTTACTGCGGCGACCCGAATGGGCGCTGTTGCCGCGGGCGAAGAGGCAGAGCCCTGGACCGAGCTTGGCGCGCGCATTGGCGAGGCGTTTCAGGTGGCCGACGATCTGCGAGACGCCTTGTATGACAGTGAAACGCTCGGCAAGCCCGCTGGTCAAGACGAAATCCACAACCGCCCAAACGCTGTCAGCAGTTACGGTGTTCAGGGGGCGATTCGGCATCTGAAGGACATTCTGAGTGGTGCAATCGCGTCGATTCCGTCCTGTCCTGGTGAGGCCGCATTGGCTGAAATGGTGCGTGCGCAGGCGGAACGTTTGACCCCAGTGGCTCCGTCTGTCGCCCGGACCAGCTAATGACATCGAATCCAGACTTCCGCCCGTATCGTCGTTTTCCGTTCCTGCCAGAGCCGAATGCGTTTTATCGCTGGTGGGTTGGGCTTGTGGGCTCTGGGAAATTTCAGCGGTTTGCATCGTCGAATATTTTCACACGGGGTGCTGCGAAACGCGATGGCGAAAAGCTGTTCGATTTGGTGGCGGGTTTCGTGCACAGCCAGGTGCTGTCCGCGTTTGTGCGGCTGGATCTTGCCCAGGTTCTGAAAGATGAACCTTTGCCTACGTGGAAAATTGCCGCGCGGATCGGATTGGAGATCCGTCAGACCGAGGTGCTGTGCCAGGCCGCATCCGCGCTTGGGTTGCTGCAACGACGCGCGGATGGTGGCTACGGGCTGGGCCGTCTTGGTGCCGCCGTGCCCGGTGTGCCAGGTTTGGCGCAAATGATAGCGCATCATGATGTGTTGTATCGTGATCTCGAAGACCCGGTACAATTTTTCAAAGCCGAGGGCGAAACCGAGCTTGCCCGGTTTTGGCCCTATGTATTTGGCACGCAACGTGCGAATGATCCTGAAGCGGCTGAGACCTATTCCAAGCTGATGTCGGACAGCCAAGGGCTGGTCGCAGACGAGACTCTTCGGGCCCTGTCTTTGCAGGGGGTTACAAAGTTGATGGATCTTGGTGGTGGCACCGGTGCGTTCTTGCGTGCTGTGGCTGTAAAGAACCCGGACATCGCGCTGACGCTTTTTGACTTACCAACTGTTGTGGCAAAAGCAGATGTGCCTGCGGACACGCGGATTATTGCGGGTAGTTTTCGCGAAGATACATTGCCTGGCGATCTTGACGCTGTCTCGCTGGTTCGGGTTTTATATGACCATTCCGACACCACGGTGAAAGGACTGTTGCGCAAAATTTACACTGCGCTGCCGCCCGGTGGCCGTTTGATCGTGTCTGAGCCAATGGCAGGTGGCGATCGTCCGACGCGGGTGGGTGATGGGTATTTCGCAATTTATACCTTAGCCATGCAAACTGGGAGAACGCGGTCAATTCAAGAGGTTAGCGATCATCTTACTCTAGCCGGCTTTGAAAATATCACTCATGTTCGCACATATCGTCCATTTGTGACCAGCGTCGTTACGGCATCAAAACCCCATTAGAATTGATATGCGGCTGGTAATTTTGCCGTACTGTCTAATAGAGTTGACACATATGTGTGTAACTGTAAAATTACACTTAGGCAGTTATGTAAGTGAGTCTCTTGAACCGAGAGATCGCAAAATGAGGATGAGAATGCATACGGACGCGATTGTTTTGACCGGACCAAAACAGCTGGGGCTGCAATCCCTTGCTGTTGCGGATCCAAGCGCGTCGGACATCGTTGTTAAGATTGACTACTCCGGTATCTCGACCGGAACCGAAAAGCTGTTTTGGTCGGGCAATATGCCCCCGTTTCCTGGTTTCAGCTTCCCACTTGTTCCGGGCTACGAGGCCGCCGGTGAGGTGGTCGAGGCTGGGGCTGACACCCCCTATAAAGTGGGCGATCGCGTATTCGTGCCAGGTGCGTCGTGCTTTGGTGAGGTGAAAGGATTGTTCGGTGGGGCTGCGTCTTGCCTTGTGTCAGACGCTTCGCGTGCGATCAAAATTGACACCACGCTGAAGGCGGAGGGCGCACTTCTGGCGCTTGCTGCCACGGCGCGTCATGCAATTGCCGGTCTGAACACGGCCATGCCGGATTTGATTGTCGGCCATGGCGTTTTGGGTCGCTTGCTGGCGCGCTTGACCGTTGCCGCTGGGGCGCCTGCGCCGACAGTGTGGGAAATCGATGAAAATCGCATGTCTGGCGCGATTGGCTACGAGGTTCTTCATCCCGATGCCGACGGGCGTCACGACTATACGGCAATCTATGATTGCTCGGGCAATGGTGAATTGCTCAACAGCTTGATTATGCGCCTAAAAAAAGGCGGCGAGATTGTCCTTGCCGGGTTCTATCCCGAGCCGCTGTCTTTTGCCTTTCCCCCCGCCTTTATGAAAGAGGCCCGGTTCCGTATTGCCGCGGAATGGCAGCGCGATGATCTGAATGCCACGAATGCGTTGTTGGAAAGTGGCGCGCTCAGTCTTGCCGGGCTGATCACCCATACAACACCTGCCAGTCATGCCGAAGCCGCGTATCAGACCGCGTTCGAAGATCCGGCTTGTCTGAAAATGATCCTGAACTGGGAGGCGAATTCATGAGCCTGGACGTACCAAACCTGAAAGATTTTGATCAGCGGCTGCGCGATGAAGCCAAAGAAGAGCCAACGCTCGAAGTCCCCCAGGGTGAGCCGACAAAGAAAACTCAGATTATCGCAATCTATGGCAAGGGCGGTATCGGGAAAAGCTTCACTCTCGCAAATCTCAGTCACATGATGGCTGAGCAGGGCAAGCGGGTTTTGCTGATCGGCTGTGATCCAAAATCAGATACCACCAGCTTGTTGTTCGGAGGAAAGGCTTGCCCGACAATCATTGAAACCTCAACCAAGAAGAAGCTCGCCGGTGAGGAAGTCAAGATTGGCGATGTTTGCTACAAACGCGGTGGCGTATTCGCGATGGAGCTCGGCGGCCCCGAGGTTGGACGGGGCTGCGGTGGGCGCGGCATCATCCATGGTTTTGAGCTGCTGGAGAAGCTGGGCTTTCACGACTGGGATTTCGACTATGTTCTGCTCGATTTCTTGGGCGATGTTGTGTGCGGCGGTTTTGGTTTGCCGATTGCTCGCGATATGGCGCAGAAGGTCATTCTTGTCGCGTCTAACGATCTGCAATCGCTCTATGTGGCCAACAATGTGTGTTCTGCGGTGGAGTATTTTCGAAAGCTCGGCGGAAATGTCGGCGTTGCCGGTCTTGTCATCAATAAAGATGACGGCACAGGCGAGGCACAGGCTTTTGCCAAAGCGGTGGATATTCCGATTTTGGCGTCGATCCCGCAAAATGACGATCTGCGCAAAAAATCGGCGAATTATCAGATCGTTGGCACCGCTGCCAGCGCGTGGGGTGAGATGTTTGCTGAGCTGGGCAACAATGTCGCCCTTGCGCCACCTATGCGTCCGGTCGCGCTGGATCAAGACGGACTGCTGAACTTGTTCGACAACAAAGATACAGGTGCCGATTACGTTCTGGTTCCAGCCACAGATGCAGATATGCGCGGCAAGAATGCCAAGCCAAAGCAGTCACTTGAGGTTATTTACGACAATGTTTGACCTCTCTGAACTCGATCGTTGGGACGAGGCTTTGGCCTCGCTGACGTCTGACTCTCCGGTCCAGACCCCGGTAAGTTTGTGTCAGTCGTCGCGTCATGCGGTGCCCGCGATCGGGGAAATGCCAAATGCCCGTCAGACAGGCGTTTGTCCCTATCGCGACGGAAGATCGACCCATGATGGATAATCCAGGCACAGAGGTGCGATATGATGCGGCTGATCGCGCCGAGATCATCGAGGGCACACCAAACCGCGATCCCGGTGCCCCTGAGATAAAGCCGGATGGTATGGGGTGTCATGCGCCGGGTGAGCAAATGGAAGCCGCCGCGCGTGCCGCTGGTATGGGTGAGATCCTAGATCAATACGCGTCGGACTATCCGGTCGGCCCCCATGACAAGCCTCAATCCATGTGCCCTGCCTTTGGTTCGCTCCGCGTCGGTCTGCGTATGCGTCGAGTTGGTACGATGCTGTCAGGCTCGGCGTGCTGTGTCTATGGGCTGACCTTTGTCAGCCATTTCTATGGTGCGCGTCGCTCGGTTGGTTATGTGCCGTTCAATTCAGAAAGCCTTGTCACCGGTAAGTTATACGAAGACATCCGGGACGCTGTTCACAAGATGGCCGACCCTGATCAATATGATGCCATCGTGGTGACAAACCTTTGCGTGCCGTCCGCCTCGGGCGTTCCTCTACGGCTTTTACCAAGTGAAATCAATGGTGTACGTATCGTTGGTATAGATGTGCCTGGCTTTGGGGTTCCAACCCATGCTGAGGCCAAAGACATTCTGGCGGGCGCTATGCTCAATTACGCCCGCGCAGAAGTTGAGGCGGGGCCTGTCCAAGCCCCGGCCTCAGGGACGTCAGACCGTCCCACAATATCTCTCCTTGGAGAGATGTTTCCGGCTGATCCTATCGGGATTGGTCAGATGCTCGCGCCACTCGGTCTGGCGGCAGGTCCGGTCGTTCCCTGCCGTGAGTGGCGCGAGCTTTATGCTGCGTTGGATTGCGGCGCTGTTGCGGCCGTTCATCCGTTCTACACTGCCGCCGTCCGAGAGTTTGAGGCCGCCGGTCGCCCGATCATTGGCTCTGCGCCCGTTGGTCATGATGGCACTGCCGCTTGGCTTGCCAATATTGGCGATGCCTTTGGTCTTTCGGCCAATAAGATTGCAGAGGCTCAAAATCTGGTTTTGCCTGGTATCCGGCAAGCACTTTCAACAACTCCTGTGACTGGTACGATCACTCTATCCGGTTACGAGGGCTCGGAGCTTTTGGTCGCGCGTCTGCTGATCGAGTCTGGCGCCACTGTACCGTATGTTGGCACCGCATGTGCCAAAACAAAATGGTCCGAGAGCGATTGCGCATGGCTTGAAGCGCGGGGTGTGAAAGTCACGTACCGCGCCAGTCTTGAAGACGATTGCGCTGCTATGGAGGCGATCAAACCCGATCTGGCCATCGGCACCACGCCTGTTGTCCAAAAAGGCAAAGAGCTCGGAATACCAAGCCTGTACTTCACCAATCTGATTTCGGCACGCCCCCTTATGGGGGTCATGGGTGCTGGCAGTTTGCAGCAAGTTGTCAACGCTGCGATGGGCAACAAAGACCGTATGTCTCATATGAAATCTTTTTTTGCAGGGGTTGGCGAAGGCGATGCCGCAGGCATCTGGGAGGGTGCGCCCAATCTGCGGCCGGACTTCCGGGCCATTCAGCAAAAGAAGCTCGCCAAGCAAGCCCGCGCGGCCAAAGCAGCGGAGATGATCTGATGTTAATTCAGGATCACGATCGCGCTGGTGGCTATTGGGGTGCCGTTTATGCCTTCACTGCGGTTAAAGGTTTGCAGGTTGTTATTGATGGGCCAGTTGGCTGTGAAAATCTGCCAGTAACGTCTGTTCTGCACTACACCGATGGGCTTCCACCGCATGAGTTGCCAATTGTCACCACTGGTTTGGGTGAAGAAGAACTTGGCCGCGATGGGACAGAAGGCGCAATGCGCCGTGCTTGGGAAACGCTTGATCCTGCGCTGCCTGCGGTGGTTGTGACCGGTTCGATCGCTGAGATGATCGGCGGGGGCGTCACCCCTATGGGCACGAATATCCAACGGTTTTTGCCACGCACCATCGACGAAGATCAATGGGAAGCCGCGGATCGCGCAATGACCTGGATCTTTACTGAATTTGGAATGACCAAAGGTCGGATGCCGCCTGAAAAGAAGCGCGCCGACGATGCAAAGCCCAGAGTCAACATCCTGGGTCCCATGTATGGCACGTTCAACATGCCCTCAGATCTGGCGGAGATTCGGCGTCTGATCGAAGGGATCGGGGCTGAGGTGAATATGGTGATGCCGTTGGGCGCTCATCTGGCTGAGATGCGCAACCTGGTCAATGCCGATGTCAATATCTGCATGTATCGGGAATTTGGCCGCGGGCTTTGCGAAGCTCTTGGCAAACCCTATTTGCAGGCCCCTATTGGCGTCGAAAGCACGACCGCGTTTTTGACCAAACTGGGTGAATTGACGGGGCTCGATCCTGAGCCTTTCATCTCGCAGGAAAAGCACTCAACCATCAAGCCGATCTGGGATCTGTGGCGCTCGGTGACGCAAGACTTTTTCGCCACCGCCAGTTTCGCGATTGTCGCCAATGAAACATACGCCCGTGGCATCCGCAATTTTCTGGAAGCCGACCTTGGTTTGCCTTGCGCCTTCGCCGTAGCGCGCGTTGCTGGCAAAAAGACAGATAATGATGATGTGCGTCATATGATGCACACCAAGCGACCATTGGTTGTTATGGGGTCGATCAACGAGAAAATGTATCTGGCAGAAATGTCCGCGGGCTTTGGTCCGAAACCAGCCTTTATACCGGCCAGTTTTCCGGGCGCTGCAATTCGTCGGGCGACCGGCACGCCAATGATGGGCTATGCGGGGGCCACCTATCTGGTCCAAGAAGTCTGCAACAGCCTGTTCGATGCGTTGTTCCATATTTTGCCGCTGGGCGCAGAAATGGACAGCGCGGCCGCAACGCCCACCACGCTTCGGCGCGATTTTCCGTGGGATGACGATGCCCAGCGACTGCTCGACAAAATCGTGTCTGAGCATCCGATTCTTACCCGAATTTCGGCCGCAAAATCATTGCGCGATGCGGCGGAAAAAGCCGCACTCGAATCCGGAGCAGAGCGCGTGGTTCTTAAGACCATGCAAGAACTCGCACCTAAAACCAAGACACAAAAACAGGGAGAACCGGCATGACCGACCATAATATCAATGGGCCAATCCCACGCGTTCGAACCCAGCCTAAGGCTGAATATTACACTTATTTTGCGATTATCTTCGTTGCAGCGCTGCCAGTGGCCTTGCTGTCTTGGAGTCTTGCCTCACTGCGACAGAAGACTTTCAAAACCAAGGGTCCGATTGCCCGCGCCTGGTCCCAGGCACGGATCATCACCCCAATGATTTTTTCGGCGTGACCGGCGCCGCCTATCCTTCGTTTATCGCAAGGTAGACGGAGTTGCCGGCAGAGGATGAGTCTCTGTCGGGGCCCGGCCGCGGGGTTCGCGGTATCAGCACTTCTTCCGGAGGAAATACTATGGCTGATAAAACTGACCTGTCCTTCACGGGTCTGACCGATGAGCAAGCTCAAGAGCTTCATTCGGTCTATATGGGCGGGCTTTCGCTGTTTTCGGCGGTGGCAATTGTCGCTCATCTTGCCGTCTTCATCTGGCGTCCCTGGTTCTAAGGAGCAAAGAACATGCATAAGTTTTATAAGATCTGGCTGATCTTCGACCCGCGCCGCGTTTTCGTTGCGCAGGGCGTGTTTTTGTTCTTGCTGGCGGCGATGATTCATCTCGTCTTGCTCAGCACCGAGCACTTCAACTGGTTTGAACTGGCGGCCCAAAAAGCTGCGATGTGATGTGGTTCCGCGCGTTGCGTGCGGGCCCTCCAGACAGACAAGGGCTGCGGGCGGGACAACCCCGTGTGATTTCGCCCGCGCCAAATGAATGATAACAACTGACGGCAAGCCGGATCCCGGATAAGCCGCCATTTGCGGAGACAAACGATGGCTTTGCTCAGCTTCGAGAGAAAGTATCGCGTCCGTGGAGGGACGCTGATCGGCGGCGATCTGTTCGACTTTTGGGTAGGCCCGTTTTATGTGGGCTTCTTCGGGGTTACGACAGCTTTTTTTGCTGCCTTGGGAACAATTCTGATCTTTTGGGGGGCCGCTATTCAGGGCGAGTTTAACCCTTGGTTGATCAATATAGCACCGCCGGATTTATCCTACGGTCTGGGTCTTGCGCCCTTGGCTGAAGGTGGATTGTGGCAGGTGATCACTATTTGCGCGATCGCGGCATTTGTCAGCTGGGCGCTGCGAGAGGTCGAGATTTGCCGTAAGCTGGGCATGGGGTATCACGTTCCAGTTGCCTTTGGCTTTGCAATCCTCGCTTATGTCACGCTGGTTGTTTTCCGCCCGCTTTTGATGGGCGCATGGGGGCATGGTTTCCCTTACGGGATTTTCAGCCACCTCGATTGGGTCAGCAACACAGGCTACGCCTATCTGCACTTCCATTACAATCCAGCACATATGTTGGCCGTTACTCTGTTCTTCACCACAACCTTGGCCTTGGCCCTTCATGGCGCCTTGGTTTTGTCGGCAGCCAATCCGGTCAAAGGCGAAGAGATGAAGACACCCGATCACGAGGACACGTTCTTTCGCGATTTCATCGGTTATTCAGTCGGCACATTGGGCATTCATCGCGTTGGTTTGTTGCTGGCTTTGAACGCGGTGTTCTTTAGCGCCGTCTGTATCATCATCAGTGGTCCGGTCTGGACCAAAGGTTGGCCTGAATGGTGGAGCTGGTGGCTCGATTTGCCGATCTGGCCGTCTCAAGTGGGGTTGTGATCTATGCCTGAGTATCAAAATATTTTCACCCAAGTGCAGGTTCAGGCCGCTCCAGAAATGGGCATGGCGACCGCAGACTCTGCCTCGGAACGCACAAAAACCGCGACATTCAGCACTCTTTTGGGATGGTTGGGCAATGCACAGCTTGGCCCAATCTATCTCGGGTGGGCAGGTGTTATCAGCCTGGCGACTGGATTGGCTTGGTTCAATATTGTCGGCTTTAACATGCTGTCGCAGGTTGGTTACTCGATCCCCGAGTTTATCCGCCAGTTGTTCTGGCTTGCCCTAGAGCCGCCATCGCCCGAATATGGGCTTCGCATGCCGCCTCTCAATGATGGTGGTTGGTACATTCTGTCCAGCTTCTTTTTGTTGGTGTCGGTGCTCAGCTGGTGGTTGCGGACGTATCTGCTGGCTGATGCGCATAAGATGGGAAAACATGTTGCATGGGCTTTTGCCGCTGCGATTTGGTTGTTCCTCGTGTTGGGTCTGTTTCGTCCGGTCCTTATGGGCTCGTGGTCAGAGGCCGTGCCCTACGGGATCTTTCCGCATCTCGATTGGACGACGGCGTTCTCAATCCGTTATGGCAATCTGTACTACAATCCGTTCCACGCGCTGAGCATTGTGTTTCTTTACGGCTCGGTGTTGTTGTTCGCCATGCATGGCGCGACAATTCTCGCCGTGACCCGTTTCGGCGGTGACCGCGAGCTGGAGCAGATTGTCGATCGTGGAACGGCTTCGGAGCGCGCTGCGTTATTCTGGCGCTGGACCATGGGATTCAATGCCACAATGGAAGGTATCCACCGCTGGGCCTGGTGGTTCGCCGTGTTGACCCCGATTACCGGTGGTATCGGCATCCTGCTGACCGGCACGGTCGTGGACAACTGGTTCCTTTGGGCGGTCGAACATAATTTTGCACCGGATTACACCGAAGCCTATGGCTATGAAGCCTATACCGGAGGGGGGAACTAAGTCATGCTACCCAAGTGGTTTGATAAATGGAATTCCGACAACCCCACGAATATCTGGGGTCCCGCCATCCTCATCGGCGTGATTGGCGGTGCGGTCATATTTGCGGCGCTTCTGGTGACATGGGGTCAACCCTTTGCAACACAAAGCACTCAGACCGGCCCCCGCGGTACGGGCATGAGCGTCACCGAGCTGAAATCTGATGCGGCAACCCCGGATCCGACATTGGCCAACATGTATACAGACCAGCCGTGGATTCCAGAGCCAGGAGAGGAACTGGCGGGTGATATCTACGAGAATGTCCAAGTCTTGGGCAATCTGACCGATGCCAACTTTAATCGGTTGATGGCGGCAATGGTTGAATGGATCGCGCCTGAGGAAGGCTGTGTCTACTGCCACGCCGGCGCGGATGATGGCAATTATGCATCCGACGACAACTACACGAAGGTTGTGGCTCGGCGGATGATCCAGATGACCCAGAACATAAACTATAACTGGGACATTCACGTCAATGCGAACAACGAAGTCGGTGTGACGTGCTATACTTGCCATCGTGGTCAGAAAGTGCCTTCGGACATTTGGTTCCGCATCGCACCGGTCACCGAAGGAACAGCGGGTTGGTCATCGAACCAGAACCGCGCGACATCCCAGTCGCAGTTCACTTCGTTGCCATCGGACGCGCTGGAAAGCTATTTGCTGGACACACAAATCATCGCAGTCCATGATCTGGAGCCTCGCGTCCGGAATTTGCCTGGTGATCCCACTTGGCAGAATGCCGAGCGCACCTTCAGCTTGATGAACTATTTTTCAAACTCTCTGGGAGCGAATTGTGTGTTCTGTCACAACAGCCGAGCGTTTTATGACGGTGCACAAGTGACTCCGCAATGGTCCACGGCCAGCCTGGGCATCCAGATGGTACAAGAGCTGAACAATGAGTATCTTGTGCCGTTGGCGTCAGAATTGCCAGAACATCGTCTTGGTCCGGTCTATGCCGACGCGCCGAAAGTGGCCTGTAAGACCTGCCACAAAGGCTATCAGCAACCTCTGAATGGGACCAATGTGATCGCCGATTGGCCTGAATTGGCCACCACTGAAGTGCCGGATTATTCTGACGCCGAAGCGATGAACTAGAAATGTTCCCGAAGCGGGCCGTTGACACGTGGCCTGCTTCCTCCTGAGGACAAACTTCGTCCTCGCGTCCCCTTCCTGCGAAGATCAGGACACTGCACCGTGTTGGGGGAAAACCCCGGCACGGTGTTTTCTCTTCCGCCGTCAGACAGCGGAGCCCACCGGAGGACATCCATGACGACGAACGACGCTCGCTTCCCACATCGCCCGCAGACACCGACCCTCGACCGGGTTGCCGCCCCTGCAGATCTGAAGCATCTGACCGATGGCGAATTGGCACGCCTGTCCGACGAGCTTCGCGCCGAGACGATATCAGCGGTCTCTGAAACCGGCGGGCATCTTGGCTCAAGCCTTGGTGTCGTTGAGCTGACCGTCGCCATTCATTCTGTCTTTAACACCCCTTTTGATAAGCTGGTCTGGGATGTCGGCCACCAATGCTATCCGCACAAAATTCTGACCGAACGGCGCGACCGCATTCGGACCCTGCGTCAAAAAGATGGACTGTCAGGGTTCACCAAACGGGCCGAAAGTGAATTCGATCCGTTTGGCGCCGCTCACAGCTCAACCTCGATCAGCGCGGCCCTCGGGTTTGCCACCGCCCGTGATCTGGGTGGACCCACAGGCGACGCGATTGCTGTGATCGGCGATGGTTCGATCAGCGCTGGCATGGCGTATGAGGCGATGAACAACGCGGGTTCCGAAGGGCGGCGGCTTTTTGTTGTGTTGAATGACAATGAAATGAGCATTGACCCGCCCGTCGGCGCGATGTCGTCTTATTTGTCGACATTGTCACGCACTGGGCCGCTGTATGCGCTCAAGGATATTGCCGAAGGTTTGGAAAGCGCGCTGCCCGGACCGCTCCGGGAAGGTGCAAAGCGTGCGCGAGAGCTGGTTACAGGCCACCACGGCGCAGCGACCTTGTTCGAGGAGCTTGGATTCACATATGTAGGACCGGTTGATGGCCACAATGTTGCACAGTTGTTGTCGGTGTTGCGCGCGACTCGCGCTAAGGCCACGGGTCCCGTGCTTATCCATGTTTGCACTGTGAAGGGCAAAGGCTATTCGCCCGCCGAACTGTCGGATGACTGCTACCACGGCGTCGCCAAATTTGACGTCAAAACTGGCAAACAGGTGAAATCTGCGCCCAACGCGCCAGCCTATACCAAGGTGTTCGGCGAAATGCTGACCTTGGCGGCCGAACGTGATTCACGGATCTGTGCGGTCTCAGCGGCGATGCCTGGCGGTACTGGTGTCAGCATTATGGGCAAACGCTTTCCGGGTCGGGTGTTTGATGTTGGCATTGCCGAACAGCACGCTGTGACCTTCGCGGCGGGCTTGGCGGCTGGGGGCATGAAACCTTTTGTCGCGATTTATTCCAGTTTCTTGCAACGGGGATATGATCAAATCGTCCACGATGTCGCTTTGCAAAATTTGCCCGTCCGATTTGCGATTGATCGTGCCGGGCTGGTCGGGGCCGATGGCGCGACCCATGCGGGTGCATTTGATGTCAGCTATCTTGCAACATTACCAAATATGACAGTGATGGCCGCTGCTGATGAGGCCGAACTGGTTCATATGGTTGCCACCGCGGCGGCTTATGACGCTGGACCAATCGCCTTTCGTTATCCCCGGGGCGAGGGGGTCGGCGTTGATCTGCCCGCGCGTGGCGAAATACTCGACATCGGCAAAGGTCGGATCGTTCAGCACGGTAACAACGTGGCGATCCTGAGCTTTGGCGCGCATCTAAACGAATGCCATAAGGCGTCTGAAGAGCTTCAGGCGAAAGGGATCATCCCCACGATTGCGGACGCGCGATTTGCCAAACCGCTCGATACGGATCTGATTGCCGATCTGATTGCGACCCATGATGCATTGATTACCGTCGAGCAAGGCAGCCAGGGTGGTTTTGGCGCCATGGTGTTGCATTGGCTGGCCAAGACAGGTCAGCTTGATACTGGTCTTGCGATCCGAACGATGACTTTGCCGGATCGGTTCATCGACCAAGCCAGCCCTGCGCAGATGTACGAAGACGCGGGTCTCACCGCCAATGACATCGCCCGGACCTCGCTCGATGCGCTCGGGATCAAATCCTTGCGCGCCGGGCAAGCTGGGTTGACCTAGATCGTTTGCCGATCAAAGTGCCATTGGATTTTCGAAGGTTTTTGATACCTGGGTCAATGTCGTCTGATCAAGGACAATCAGATCTTCAAAATTTCAGAGAACAATTGATCCTTGTGGTCGGTCAGATAAATTTGCAGCCATGGGGTAAACCGCTCAGGCTCATGTTTGATCTCGGTGCATAGATCGTTAAACTTGATCCACTTTGTTTCGCAGACTTCATCCGGGTTCGGCATGACTTCAAGAGATGCGTTGGCCCGGGCGATATAGATATCGACGATTTCATGTTCGATCAGCCCGTTGCCGACATCCGCGCGGTATTCCAGCCTGTCACGATAGATTGGGAACACCCCTGTGATGCCAAGCTCTTGTTCCAGTCGACGCACCGCACATTCAGCCGGTTTTTCATTCCATAATGGGTGGGTGCAGCAGGTGTTCGCCCACAGACCCGGCGTATGGTATTTTGCCAAAGCGCGGCGTTGGATCAGCACATTTTCGCCATCCAGGACAAACACCGACACAGCCTTGTGCTTGAGGCCCCGTTGATGGACTTCAAGCTTCTCGACCGGGGTCAACACCCCATTGACCCAAGCGGGCACCATATCGGTGCGTGTCATCTGCACAGCCGCGGGCATCAGGTGCGCACCGGTGAGATCAGGCCTGACAAATGCGCCAAGTTCTTGATGCCGATTTTCAGGTGAGCCAGGGGCCGTGCCTTGACCAATTCTTTGTTCATATAGGCCTCGAAGGTCAGTTTTTGGACGTCGATGTCATGGCATAGGCTGACAAATCGTTCGCGCCGTTCGTCGGACTTGTAATACGCGTCCTGCATCGCGCCGAGGATGCGGAAAACAGAACCGTGCTTCTTGAGAAACCGTTTGCGAGCCTGTTTCAAGTCTTTGGCTTTGCCGGATTTCAGGCAGGCAAGTGCTGCGAAACCGGCTTCGCGACCGCCTTGCATCGCATAATATATTCCCTCGCCAGAGGATGGTGCCACGACGCCAGCGGCATCGCCTGCCAGCACAACGTCGTGCCCGTTATCCCATTTGTCCAAGGGCTTTAGCGGGATCGGGGCGCCCTCTTTGCGGATGGTTTCGCAATCGGTCAAGCCCGAGCTTTCGCGCAGCAATCGGGTCGCCTCTTTCAGGTCTGTTCCGTCCACGCCTGTGCCCATGCCAACGCTGGCATGTTTGCCATGTGGGAACACCCAGCCATAGAAATCTGGTGAGATCACGCCGTCATAGACCACATCACATCGCTTGGAGTCATAGAGCGCCGCTCCGGAGGTTCCGGGCTCTGGCGCTTTGATTATCTCATGATAAGCGATCACATAAGGGATCTCGGCTCCACCGGGCACCTCTGCTTTGGCCACGTTAGAGCGGGCTCCATCCGCGCCGATCACCAGCTTGGTGGTCAACGAGACTTCATTTTTTGTCGCTTTGTCGCGGTAAATCACATGGGTGCCAGCGGCGTCGCGATCGATTCGCATGAAAGTTCCGGTGTGACGATGGGCGCCGGCGGCCTCTGCTCTGGCACGCAAAAACGCGTCAAAATCTTCCCGGTCGACCATGCCAACGAAGCCCCCCTCAATGGGGATGTCCACCGAGCGCTGGGTCGGTGAGACCATACGGGCGGTGTTGATCTTGGCGACGACCATATGATCGGGAATATCGAAATCCTGAATTGCACGCGGCGGAATTGCACCGCCGCATGGCTTGATCCGACCATCGCGATCGATCAGCGCAACGACTTTTCCCGCCTGTGCAAGGTCTAGAGCGGCTGTTGCACCTGACGGGCCTCCTCCAATGACGACAACATCATAATTCATTATGTTCACTCCCCGGGAACCAAGGCCGCGTTTGACAACGGGCGGGTGTGGTTGGTTTCGATGACTTTCATGGCGATGATCGCCGACAGCACAAAAAGGCTCGCTTCGAATAAGAAAACAGCACCAAAGGCATGGGCGTCGCTTGCCAGGATGCGTCGAAAAATATCGACAGCGGCGGCGCCTATGAGCCCACCAAACCCAGCTGCAATGGCTTGGGCGGCACCCCAAAGCCCCATGCGGGTTCCCTCGCGGGCCTGGCGCCCTTCTCCGGCCAACTGCATCATTGATCCGATGGCCGCGACCGCGAAGACGCCGTTCATATAGCCCAATACGACAGTTGCTATCAACAGCGGTGCCTCCGGGCCAATCTGGCCCAGCAGAGCGATGGCCACCAGCGACGCGGCAGAGCCCAGGCACCCCCCGATTACCCAATGCCGCAGTGCCCCCCAGCGAAAGCCGGTGGCGCAAATGCCAACGGTCACCATGCCAAGGAACACGCCGCCGTTTTGTGCGCCTGAAAGTGAGGTGCTTTGACCCGGCGTGAACGCGAAGACGAGCCCCGCATAGGGTTCGAGGATCAGCTCTTGCATGAAATAGGCGGTCATCGAAAGAAAGACGAACAGCGTAAAATTGCGCGCCTTCGGTTCGGCCCAAACCTCAGCCATGCCTTGCCAGAAAGGAAGGCGGTGTTGTTCATGGGTGGTCACGGTCACGCGACGCTCGATCCCGAAAACGGCGAGGCTGGTCAGTAAAACTGCGCCCATCGCAACGATCGCCACGATTTTCAGCAGCAGGTCTGGCGTGTAGGGATCGAGAAAATGCCCCACGACACCCGCGGTGGCAGCAATCCCCAGGATCATCATCAGCCAGGTGATCGTCGCCGCGGCTGCACGTCGGCTTGGATGAGTGGCGGTGGCCAGAAGGGCCAGCAAAGATGTGCCCGATGCACCAACGCCGACCCCAATCAGCGCATAGGCGAGAATAGAGATCACCAGCCCTTGCGCAAAGTCAGTTTGCAACTGGACAACCCCCAATGCGGCCAGGAACCCGCCCAGCGCCAAAAGCGCCATGCCACCGATAATCCAACGGGTGCGTTTGCCACCGGTATCACTGCGATAGCCCCATTGGGGACGGGTGATTTGGATCCCGTAATGCAAAGCGACCAACAATCCGGGCAGCACGGCGGGCAAAGCCAACTCCACAACCATCAAACGGTTCAGCGTCGAGGTCGTCAGAACCACCACTGCACCAAGGCACATTTGCACAAGGCCCATACGAACGATTGAAATCCAACTGAGCATCTAGCCGATCCCTCGCAGGGCAAAGGCCGTGACCATCATGCCAGATACGTAGAACAGCACGCCGGTGGCGTTGTACCAGGGGGCTTTTGCTTTTGGATCTTGTATCATTTCACCCATTGCCCAGAATTGCAGGACCAATAAGCCGGTGATGATTAAGGCGCGATCCGGCATACCCCAGCCGAACAGCAAGGCGATCACGCCGATCTGCGGAATCGCCATCACCCCGCATGCCAGGCGAGCGGCGCGCTCTGGTCCAAGTGTCACGGGCAATGAATTCACCCCCATTTGCCGGTCGCCGTCCAGGGCTTTAAAGTCATTGAGCGTCATAATTCCATGCGCCCCCAGGGCATACAGGATCGCGATCATGACGATTTGCACATCCGGGAACGCCACCAATGCGACAGCTGCACCGGTGAACCAGGGCAAGCCCTCATAGCACAGCCCGACAAGGCCCGGGCCCCACCATCCCGATCTCTTTAAGCGAAATGGCTCGACGGAGTAGATCCATGCACAAGCCACGGCCACAAGCGTGGCGATGAAGCCCCATAATCCGAGAAACGCCCCCACAAGAATCGACAGCACCGACATCGCAAGTGCAATCCACAATCCCCATGTCCCGGGAATACGGCCGGACGGAATCGGGCGCGTGGGCTCGTTGATTGCGTCGACATGACGATCACACCAATCATTGGCCGCTTGGCTCATGCCGCAGACAATTGGTCCGGCGAGAATCACTCCAAGCAAAAGCTTGCCCCAGTGGTCTGACACCGAAACACCGGACGATATTACCCCGCATGTATAAGCCCACATCGGTGGGAACCATGTGACGGGTTTGATCAATTGTAGCGCAGCAACTGGGTCCGGCAGCCGCCGCAGTTGTGCTTCGGTCATTACACTCATGTGTCAATTAAAGCTGACACCTTGAGTCGGAGCAAGTATAATTCTCACCCTGAGGCGCTCTAATTTGTTTTGCAGAAGCGGATTTTAGCCTTCTTTGCTGAGCAAACCGTATTTGCGCAGCTTGACGTAGAGGCTTTGTCGTGAGAGCCCAAGCATTTCTGCAGCGGCAACGCGATTGTTGCGTGTCAGGTTAACCGCTGTTTCAATACACATTTTTTCGACCACATCCGTGGTGGCAGCCACGATGTCCTTCAGTGGTGCAGACCCGACCAGATCAATCACGTTTTGTGTTGTGCCTTCGCCGAGTACACCGGGCATATCGGTTGATGCACTGCGCACCAGATCCATCCGCGAGGCATCGCGCATAACAAAGGCGTAGCCACCTGCAGACCAGTTCGACAAATGGGTCGCCGACATCTCAACAGCGATCTGACTGCCAAACGTGCTGCGCAGTCGGGTGGAATAGACCGGCATCGAGCCTGCGCGGTTCGCATTGTCGATCAGAACTTTGGCGTCAACGCTGCCCCGCTTGAGGAAGTCCGACAGGCTCATGCCCCTGACGTCTGACATTTGCGCTGACTCTGTCATCGTCAGGAACGCGTCATTTGCGTAGCGGATCATACCGATTTTGTCAGTCACGACAATTGCATCAGCACCGTCCCGGAACAGGCTCGACAGGACAACCGATAAGTCTTCCGCGACGGTTTCAGGCGATCCCGCCTTTTCCATCCGAACCAGAACAATACGGTCGCCCGCGGCACGGAATTGGGTGCCGGTCAGCTCCAGCTCGCGGCCTGTCCGGCGCGATTGGGTGGAGATAGACGCACCGCTTTGCGACGTCACAGCGCCAATAAGCGCTTCGAGAAACTCACCCGTTTTGCGGCCTTCAAATTCCTGGGCCAGACTGGTCCCGATCAACGTATCCGTATCCGTGCCCAACTCCAAAGCACTTGCGGCATTGGCGTCGATGATCCGCGCGTTGCTGGGATCGATCAAAACAAATGCATCACGGGTCGAATCCATCAAGACGCGGTAGCGGGTCTCAAAGTCTCGGTGGGCTTCGTAATTTTGCTCAAGCGTCAGTTGCGCTTTGACAAGCCGCGTTTGAAGCTCGGCAATCGGACGCATGTCGCGCCCCAGCATCAAGATCAGATCTTTGTCACCGGTCCGATGCATTGTGTATTGGATCGGAAATTCCCAATTCGAGTTGTCGTAGTGATTGACCTCGATGCTGTCGAAATTCTCAGCGGCATCGCCGCGATAGGCTTCAAGCTGACGCTCGAGCTTTTTCAGAGAGTCTTCCGCAAGGAATTCGCGAATGTCGCGATTTTCCCAATGGTCCAATCGTCCAAGACCCGGGTTCAACGGATTGACCACCAAGGATTGTACAATGCCCTTTAGGTTCACCACAATAGCGAGGTCTGCCGCTGTGGCGACAATCTCATTGAAATGCTCAGGGGCAATCCTTGGAACTGAGCGCTCAGCCCAGAATTCGCCTTCTCTCGTGTTCATTTCGCGGGTCTCGCAGTCTTCCGATGGTCGTTCGGGGGACTGATGGTCTGTTAGTAACTAGAAAGAGCTAGCTTCGGTTTTTTGCATTTCAATGTGGCATTTCGCAAGAGCTTCTTCGACACTATTGCACACATAGTCGACGCCAGTGGCTTTTTTAAGGTCCAAATCAAGAAGGCTCACTGCACCACCAAGGACAATTTTGTTGTTCCGAGGCACGCCATCCCTGAGGTCTTTCACAAGTTCGCGCACTGTGATCAGGGTTCGGTGGCTGCCTGCGGTGATGCCAATCATATCATAGGGCGTGCGGCGTACAATCGAGACGATCTCACGATTGGTCTCCCCAACACAGACGCGCACCGTACATCCAATGCGCCGAAACTGCTCAGACAATACAAAAATGCCCAAGGTGTGTGTTTCAACGGTCGGTGCGATCAACAGGATGCGTGCATCCACAGCAGCACTTTCAGCCTTGTGGTCATATGTCAGCGCTCGGATTGTTTGTTGAAGTCGCGCAGTCGCAATGGACACTTCGGCAAAACTGATGCGATCAAATTCCCAAAGACGGCCCATATACAATGCGAGGGCCGGGACGACCTCATCTGCAATGGTTTCCGGCGCGACACCGCGATTGAGCAGGCTTTCAAGGATCGTGTAACGACTGGTATCATCAATATCGATATAGGCTTCAGCCAGGGCAAACAATTGTGCGAAGGGCGTTGCTGCGCCTGTCGAGATATCCATTGCCGACACCGCATCCATGGTGCGGATCGCAAGTCTTTCGACTTCGGCATCCTCCAAATGAAAATTGGAGCGTCGCATAGGGGCCGCAATTTGAGGCATGGCATCCAGAACACGGACCAGTAGTGCGTGTCATCTAGGAGGAATCGGTCTCCGGTTTCACTCTACGTTATCCACCAGCATCTACTTTTTTGGACAAAATGTCAAAGCTATTAGACACTGGTGCGCCAATTTCAGCCCAACCTTGTGCTGGCGCCCGGCAGTTTTGGCGCAGATACCCCGTTTTCCTGGGGTTCTCAAGGCTGTCCCGGGGTCTGAAATGCACGATGTGTCAACTTCATAAATGTAAGTTTCAGTTGACACTGTGAATTCTCAAGCGGTACCTTTGAGGGAGGAGCCCAATCCACAAAGGGAGGAGTCGGTCATGTCACACAGCAATGCAGCTCCCTCTGGGGCTGGGCTTTACACCCCCGAACAACGCCTTCGTCGTGACAAAACTGTTTGGACATTGATCCAAGGCATTCTGGCGCCGCTGCAGTTTGTGGCCTTTGCGGTCTCTGTGGTTTTGGTGCTGCGTTATATGCTCACAGATGTGGGTTATATGGCCGCCACGGTGTCGATCCTGATTAAAACCGGGCTTCTGTATGTGATCATGATCACAGGGGCCGTCTGGGAAAAAGTCGTGTTTGGCCAGTATCTTTTTGCGCCCGCTTTCTTCTGGGAAGACGCAATCAGCTTCATCGTTATCGCATTACATACCCTTTATATATATGCGTTTTTTAGCGGAGCTGTCGGGCCAGAGGGCCAAATGCTGATCGCTTTGGTGGCGTATCTGACCTATGTCGTGAACGCAGGTCAGTTCCTTTGGAAGTTGCGTATGGCGCGCGTTCAATCGGAGCCTGCTACATGAACGCGCCCAGCTCGATTCCGGCCGTTACTTGCCGCGATACACCTGTTTTGAAGCAACGCGGTCAACGTGAGGTCTTTTGTGGATTGACCGGGATCATCTGGTTGCATCGCAAAATGCAAGATGCGTTCTTTCTGGTGGTCGGCTCGCGCACCTGTGCTCATCTTCTTCAATCCGCCGCAGGTGTGATGATTTTTGCTGAGCCACGTTTCGGGACAGCGATTCTCGAAGAGGGTGATTTGGCCGGGATGAAAGACGCCCACGATGAGCTGGACCGCGAGGTTGCCAGGCTGCTGTCACGTCGCCCTGACATAAAACAGCTGTTCCTTGTCGGCTCTTGCCCTTCAGAAGTGATCAAGCTTGATCTTGCCCGTGCCGCCGAACGCCTCACGATCGCGCATGCGCCCCATGTGAGGGTGCTGAATTATTCTGGCTCTGGAATCGAGACGACCTTCACCCAAGGCGAAGATGCCTGTCTTGAAGCCATGGTGCCTGTGCTGCCCAAGACGGATGCGCGCGCGCTTGTTCTTGTTGGCGCCCTGCCTGACGTGGTCGAAGATCAGGCCGTCAGTCTGCTGTCTGATATGGGCATCGGTCCGATCAAAGTGTTGCCTGCGCCGCGCAAAGACAGTGACCTCGCGATAGGGCCCAATACGGTTTATGCTCTGATGCAACCGTTTCTGGGCGAGACGTCTCAAGCGCTCGACCGCGCTGGCGCTCGCCGGATAAGCGCGCCGTTTCCGTTCGGTGAAGAGGGCACAACTTTGTGGCTGCGCGCAATTGCGGATGCGTTTGGCGTTGACGATGAAACCTTTGCCCGTGTTACCGATGCGCCGCGCGTTCGGGCGCGCAAGGCCGTTGCCAATGCCGCCCAGGCTTTGAACGGAAAGTCCGTTTTCTTTTTTCCAGACAGCCAGTTGGAAATTCCTTTGGCGCGCTTTCTGACCCGAGAATGTGGCATGACCGCCCTCGAGGTGGGGGCACCGTTTATTCACAAGGCTCTTATTGATCCTGAGCTGGACTTGATGGCCGAAGGACCTGTGATCTCCGAGGGCCAGGACGTTGATTTGCAGCTCGATCGCGCCCGTCAAGCGCGCCCGGATCTGACCGTGTGCGGCCTTGGCCTGGCCAATCCGCTCGAAGCTGAAGGCCTGACCACCAAATGGGCAATCGAACTGGTGTTTACGCCCGTTCATTTTTACGAACAGGCCGGCGATTTGGCTGGTCTTTTTTCTCGTCCCATGCGCCGCAAAGGGATGCTTAAGCAATGAAGTTGACCGTCTGGACCTATGAGGGCCCGCCCCATGTCGGCGCAATGCGTGTTGCGACCGGCATGAAGGGCCTGCATTATGTGCTGCACGCGCCGCAAGGCGATACCTATGCTGATTTGCTGTTCACGATGATCGAACGGCGCGACCATCGTCCGCCAGTGACTTATACCACATTCCAAGCGCGAGATCTTGGCGCTGACACGGCGCATTTGTTTAAGGATGCTGCGCGCGATGCCTATGATCGCTTCAAGCCCGAGGCAATCATCGTTGGTGCATCCTGTACCGCTGAACTGATCCAAGATGATCCCGGCGGTTTGGCCGAAACCATGGGTCTGCCGTGCCCGGTAATCCCACTGGAATTGCCAAGCTATTCGCGTAAGGAAAACTACGGCTGTGATGAGACCTTTTTTCAAATCGTCCGTCATCTGGCCCGCCCGATCGCCCGCTCTGAGCGTCCAACGTGCAACATCCTCGGTCCAACCGGCCTGGGCTTTCGTCACCGCGATGACGTCGAAGAACTGACCGGGTTGCTCAGCGATTTGGGCGTTGAGGTGAATGTCGTGGCGCCGATGAACGCGACACCGAGCGATATCAAACGAATAGGCGCCGCGCATTTCAACGTGTTGCTGTATCCGGAAAGTGGCGAGCAAGCCGCCCGCTGGTGCGAACGCGAATTGGGCCAGCCTTATACCAAAACCGTGCCGATTGGCGTTGGCGCGACATGGGATTTCATCGACGAAGTGCGCAAGCTGACTGGTTTGCAAGGCAATGTCGACATCTCTCGTTTGCGCCAACCGTGGTGGTCGCGTTCGGTCGACAGCACGTATCTGACGGGCAAGCGCGTGTTTATCTTTGGCGACGGCACCCATGTCAAAGCCGCGGCCCGGATTGCCCGCGATGAAATGGGCTTTGAGGTGGTTGGTATCGGCTGTTTCAACCGAGAATTTGCACGGGATATCCGATCTTTGGCGAAAGACTATGGCTTAAGCGCATTGATCACGGACGATTATCTTGAAGTTGAAAAAGCCATTGAGGACGCCGCGCCCGAGATGATTCTCGGCACCCAGATGGAACGTCACATCGGCAAGCGTCTTGGGATTCCATGTGCGGTGATCTCGGCGCCTGTTCACGTCCAGGACTTTCCGGCGCGCTACAGTCCGCAGGTTGGGTTCGAAGGTGCGAATGTGATGTTTGACACTTGGATCCACCCATTGGTGATGGGCTTGGAAGAGCATCTGCTGGCCATGTTCCGCGAAGATTTCGAGTTTCACGATGCAGCGGGCCCCAGTCATCACGGCGGACATGCGCCCAAAACCCTCGATGCCGTATCAGAGCCCGCGCAAAAGGTCGCGCCACAACCGCTCGAGACCGGCAGCGATGTCACAGTCTGGTTGGCCGACGCAGAAAAAGAACTCAAGAAAATCCCCTTTTTCGTGCGCGGCAAAGCGCGCCGCAACACCGAACTTTATGCGTCTGAACGCGGTGTGACTCAAATTTCCAAAGACACGCTGTATGAGGCCAAAGCCCATTATGCTCGATAGCGCCGATATCCAGGCACAGGCCAAGGCGGATCTCTACCGCTTCGTGATCATCACGCTCGACAGCCATGCGGCGGGTCCGGCCGCGCGTGTGGCTGGCAATTTGAGACGTGATTTTCCCGGGCTGCGGGTCAGCGTTCATGCCGCTGGTGAATGGGCTGAAAATCCCGATGCTCTGGCCGAGGCAAAACAAGCAATTTCTGAGGCTCATATCGTCTTGGTTAACCTGATCTTCCTCGACGAGCAGATCCGGGTGATCTTGCCCGATTTGCAAGCCCGGCGCGAGGCCTGTGATGCGATGATCTGCGTGATTGCAGACGAACAGATCGTCAACCTGACCAAGATGGGCGATGTCGATTTGTCAAAGCCTGCGTCCGGTGCGATGGCGATGCTCAAGAAGTTGAAGCCAAAAACCAAAAAGACCAGCAGCGGCGAAGGCCATATGAAGATGCTGCGGCGTCTGCCAAAAATTCTGCGGTTCCTGCCCGGTAAGGCGCAAGATTTACGCAATTATTTCCTGACCATGCAATATTGGCTCGATGGTTCGGATCAGAACGTCGAAAATATGCTGCGTTTGCTGGTCAGCCGCTATTCCGGCCGCCCCGAATGGGCGGGGATCGCGGTCAAGGCGCCGGTCGATTATCCTGAGGTTGGTCTGTACCACCCGGACCATCCCGAACGGATCTTCACGGATGTCTCTCAGGTTCCAGGACCGGAAAATCCTGTCGCCACGGTTGGCCTGTTGATGATGCGCAGCTATATTTTGTCTGATGACGCAGCCCATTACGATGGCGTTATTCGAGCCTTCGAGGCGCGCGGCATGCGCGTCATCCCAGCATTTGCAGGTGGTCTGGACGGGCGTCCCGCGATCCAGCACTATTTTCAATCCGACAAGCTGACGGTGATCGACGCGCTTGTGTCATTGACCGGTTTCAGCCTCGTTGGGGGGCCTGCGTATAACAACAGTGACATGGCCGTGTCCGTGCTCAAATCGCTCGACGTGCCTTACGTCGCCGCGCATTCTCTGGAATTTCAGACTTTGGGACAATGGGCTTCGTCCGAAAGAGGGCTTGGTCCGGTCGAAACCACGATGCTGATTGCGTTGCCTGAAATCGATGGTGCGACCAATCCGACTGTGTTTGGCGGTCGCCATGGGGCCGGGGGCTGTCAGGGCTGTTCTTTGATGTGCAAGAGCACGGGGACAAGCAAGCAAATGGCCGCGTGCCACGAACGTGTGGCCTCGCTCGCCGAGAAGGTTGAACGGCTGAGCCGTTTGCGCCGCAAAGCCAATGCTGACAAGAAGATTGGGATTGTTTTGTTCGGCTTTCCGCCGAATGCCGGGGCTGCTGGCACCGCCGCGCATCTTTCGGTGTTCGAAAGTCTGCACAACACGATGAAACAGATGCGCACCGATGGCTACCAGATCGAGGTGCCAGACACGGTGGAAGCTCTGCGCGACGCTGTTCTGAACGGCAATGCGCGCCGCTACGGCCAAGACGCAAATGTCGCGGCGCATGTATCTGCGGACACCATTGTTAAGATCACGCCGCCTTTGAAGGCAGTCGAAGCCGTTTGGGGGCCTGCGCCGGGTCGTATTCAATCGGATGGCCGCGGGGTTTTCGTGCTCGGTCAGCATTTCGGCAATGTCTTCGTGGGGCTGCAGCCCACATTTGGCTATGAAGGCGACCCGATGCGCTTGTTGTTCGAAAAAGGGTTCGCACCGACACATGCGTTTACGACCTTTTATTTGTGGCTCAAGGAGATCTACGACGCCGACGCGCTGCTGCATTTTGGTATGCATGGCGCGTTGGAATTCATGCCCGGAAAGCAAGCGGGCATGGGCGCGCGCGATTGGCCGGATCGGCTGATTGGTGAGCTTCCGAATGTCTATCTCTATGCAGCGAATAACCCCTCCGAGGCGACTTTGGCAAAACGTCGCTCTGGCGCTGTGACGGTGACGCATTTGACCCCGCCATTGGCGTCGTCGGGTTTGTATAAAGGCCTTTCTGAGCTGAAAGATTCGGTCTCGCGCTGGCGCAAAATGGACCCAAATGACAGTTTGCGTAGCGAGCTGGAGGCGTTGATTGCCGATCAAGCCGAAGCGGTTGATATGACGGGTGTGGCACCCGATGCGTTGTGGCTAAAGCTGTTGGAAACAGAAGCCGCCTTGATCCCAGACGGTTTGCATATTGTCGGCCAACGCATGCGTCCGTCTGTGCGGTCTGAGCATCTGGCAACCATGGCCGATCAATCTCCTGACGCGCTGATGCGGATTGAAGACCTGTTGCAGCAAGAGACCGAGTTGCCCGCAATCATGCGGGCCTTGTCGGCCAGGTATATCGCCCCAGTACCGGGTGGCGATCTTGTCCGCTCGCCTGAGGTTTTGCCGACGGGTCGCAATATTCACGCGTTTGACCCGTTCCGCATGCCAACGACCTTTGCGCTGACCGATGGTGCCAAACAAGCACAGCTTTTGCTGGACACGCATCCGGTGTTTCCGCGCTCGGTTGCGCTGGTTTTATGGGGGTCCGACAATATTAAATCCGACGGCGGTCCGATCGCGCAGGCGCTGGCGCTGATGGGGTGCGCGCCTCGCTTTGATGCGTATGGCCGCTTGGCTGGGGCGGCGCTGATCCCACTGGAAGCTCTGGGGCGTCCGCGCGTTGACGTGGTGATGACCTTATCGGGCATTTTCCGCGATCTTTTGCCTTTGCAGACCATGATGCTGGCAGAGGCTGCATATCTTTGTGCCACGGCCGAAGAGCCGGTTGAGCAGAATTTCATACGCGCGCATGCATTGGCGTACGCGTCCCAAATGGGCTGCGACATGGAGATTGCATCCTTACGCGTGTTCTCGAATGCCGAGGGCGCCTATGGAGCAAATGTGAACCACTTGGTGGATAGCGGCGCCTGGGACGACGAAGGCGAATTGGCCGATGCTTATGAGGCGCGCAAAAGTTTTGCGTATGGCCGCAATGGCAAGGCGAGCGCCAATCCCAAGCTTTTGCAAACAACCCTTAAAGATGTCGATATCGCGTATCAGAACCTTGAAAGCGTCGAGCTGGGCGTGACCACGGTCGATCATTACTTTGATACGTTGGGCGGTATTTCAAGGGCCGTTAAACGGGCCAAAGGGTCTGAAGCGACAGTTTATATCGGAGACCAGACACATGGTGTCGGCAAGGTTCGTACGCTCGAAGACCAGGTCGCGCTGGAAACCCGCGCGCGGTCTTTGAATCCAAAATGGTTCGAAGGCATGCTGAAGCATGGCTCCGAAGGTGTCCGTCAGATTGAAGCGCAGGTGACGAACACTTTGGGCTGGTCGGCAACCACCGGTCAGGTCGAGCCATGGGTTTATCAGCGTCTGTCAGAGACCTTTGTGCTGGACGACCAAATGCGCCAACGGTTGAAGGATTTAAATCCCAAAGCCAGCGCACGGATGGCAAACCGACTGATCGAAGCTTGCGAACGCGAGTTTTGGCAGCCGGACGATGCGACCCTGGCCGCCCTGCAAGACGCTGCTGATGAGATCGAAGATGCCCTTGAAGGGCTGACAGGGGTGGCGGCCGAATGACCGATTTAACTTTGGTATATACACATGTGGGTCGAGTGGACGCCTCCGTCGGGCGTTTTTTTGGAACAATGAAGGGGGCATCGTCGCAGACCCGGTGCCCTGATTTTTTGAGGAGAACGACATGAGCCCACTGGATACCAAAGGCCCTCCGGCCAGCCAGGCGCCCCGTGCCGCCCCCCCGATTTTGAAAAAGGGCGAGGATGGCGAAGGATCGCTTCAGGTGCATCAGGATGCTTCGATGAAGATCGAGGGCGCGAAGGTATTTTCGGTCTATGGCAAAGGCGGGATCGGCAAATCGACGACCTCTTCGAACCTATCTGCGGCGTTCTCTATGCTGGGCAAGCGGGTGCTGCAGATTGGCTGTGACCCCAAACATGACAGCACTTTTACGCTGACCGGGCATTTGCAGCCCACCGTGATCGATATTCTCAAGGAGGTCGACTTTCACCCCGAAGAGCTGCGCGCCGAAGATTTCGTGACCACAGGGTTCAACGGTGTGATGTGCGTCGAAGCCGGCGGCCCTCCCGCAGGCACCGGCTGTGGTGGCTATGTTGTGGGTCAGACCGTGAAACTGTTGAAACAACACCATCTGCTGGAAGACACGGATGTGGTGATTTTTGATGTGCTTGGCGATGTCGTCTGCGGTGGTTTTGCCGCCCCCTTGCAGCATGCCGACCGCGCCGTCATCGTGACGGCCAATGATTTCGATAGCATTTATGCGATGAACCGGATCATCGCCGCTGTGCAGGCCAAATCCAAGAATTATTCTGTTCGATTGGCGGGTTGCATCGCCAACCGGTCCGAGACCACCGAAGAGGTCGATCGTTATTGCGAAAAGGTTGGATTCAACAAGATCGCGCATATGCCAGCGGTCGACGCGATCCGTCGGTCTCGTTTGAAGAAAAAGACACTCTTTGAAATGGACGATGAAGAAGACATCGTCCGGTGTCGCGCAGAATATATCCGTTTGGCAGAAACGCTCTGGGGCGGAACAGAGCCTTTGGCACCAGCGCCTTTGCCCGACCGTGAGATCTTCGAGCTTCTTGGATTTGATTGATGACCACTTATGATCAAACGCGCGGTCGGGTCGAGGAGTATTTTGATCGCACTGCCACCAGGACATGGGAGCGTCTGACCTCGGATGCGCCTGTCTCAAGGATACGCGAGACCGTGCGTCAGGGACGCGACAGGATGCGCGCGACGATGTTGGGGCAATTGCCCCAAGATCTGACCGGCAGACGCGTGCTTGACGCCGGATGTGGCACGGGTTTGGCCAGCATTGCGCTGGCGCAGCGCGGTGCTGAGGTCGTGGCTGTCGATATCTCGCCATCATTGGTCGAGATCGCTGCTCAGCGCACACCCGACGATTTACGTGATCGGATCAGTTATCGCGCGGGCGATATGCTCGATGCAGGCTTGGGCCGGTTTGATCATGTAATCGCGATGGACAGCCTGATCTATTATCAGGCGTCTGACATTGGAAAAGCGCTTGTGGCCCTTGGTCCGCGAGTGGGCTCGGTCGTGTTCACGGTTGCGCCGCGCACGCCTTTTTTGATGTTGTTTTATGCCATCGGAAAGATGTTCCCGCGCAGTGATCGTTCGCCGGTGATGATCCCCCACGACCCAGCGAGTTTGACGATTGCCGCTAAGGGCGAAGGTGCTTCCGGGCAGATCCGCGAGATCGCGCGGATCACCAGTGGGTTTTATATTTCAACCTGTCTGGAGTATCGATCTTGAGCACACGTCGCCCGATGATCGGCCAAATGGCCCTGCGCTACCTGCCGTTTTCGGACGCGGGCAGCGAGGATTTGCCATTGTCTGAGCTGTTGCGCCTGTCACTGTTCCAGATTTCAGTCGGCATGGCGACGGTTATGTTACTGGGCACCTTGAATCGGGTGATGATCGTCGAACTGAGCGTTCCCGCAATGCTGGTGGCTGTGATGATCGCCATTCCGGTTCTTATCGCGCCGTTTCGCGCGTTTATGGGCTTTCGATCCGACACATACCGCTCAGCGATCGGTTGGAAACGGCTACCTTACATGTGGTTTGGCACGCTGTGGCAGTTCGGCGGACTTGCCATCATGCCGATGTGTTTGCTGGTTTTGGGAGGCGACAATGTCCACCAGCTGCCCTTCGCCGGTGAGGTGCTGGCTGCTCTTGCTTTTTTGATGACCGGGCTTGGTTTGCATATGACCCAAACCGCCGGATTGGCGCTCGCCAGTGATCGGGCCACGGATGCGACGCGTCCCCGCGTTGTGGCTTTGCTTTATGTCATGTTCCTGATTGGCATGGGTCTCAGCGCGATCATCATTGGATGGCTGCTGCGCGACTTTGGAAATGTCAGGCTGATCCAAGTGGTTCAAGGGACTGCTGCGTGCACTATTTTGCTAAACCTGATTGCCTTGTGGAAACAAGAACGCGTCCGTCCCATGAGCCGCGCCGCGCGCGCCGCGCCGCGGCCTCTGTTCAAAGATGCATGGGAGGACTTTTCCAGCGGCGGCGATGCCGGACGGCTTCTGGTGGTCGTATTTCTGGGGACGCTGGGATTTAACATGCAAGACGTTCTGCTTGAACCCTACGGAGGAGAGATCCTCGGGCTCAGCGTCTCGGCCACCACTTTCTTGACCGCAATGTGGGCCGCTGGTGCGCTGGTAGGCTTTGGCTTTGCTGCGAAATGGCTGGCCGGGGGCATCAATCCCTACCGAATGGGGGCGCGTGGCCTGTTGGCTGGCCTTGTGGCCTTTTCGGCCGTGATTTTCTCTGCCCCGATGCAATCGCCAGCGCTGTTTTTCATCGGTGCAAGTCTGATCGGATTTGGCGGCGGCTTGTTTGCCGTATCGACGTTGACGGCGGCCATGATTTTGCCGGTCCAGGGCATCGCGGGGCGTGGCTTGGCGCTGGGCGCCTGGGGCGCGGCGCAAGCCACGGCGGTCGGGCTTGGTGTTGCCATGGGCGGAACGATCCGCGATCTGGTCAATGGCCAGGTTTTGGCGGGTGTGTTTGGCGGTGACTTTGTCGATGCCAGCCTGGGCTATTCCGTCGTTTATCATCTCGAGATCGGACTGATCTTCGTCACTCTCATCGCGCTTGGACCCTTGGTTCGCATCCGAGCGTCGTCTCATAGCAGTGGGGCCGATAAAATCGGTCTTGCTGACCTTCCCACTTAACCCCGGATAAGGAGCGTTCACATGGAAACGACATTCTTCGGTACTTTTGATCTGGCCAGCCTATCGATTTGGCTGTTTTGGGGCTTTTTCGCCTTGCTGATCTATTACTTGCAAACCGAAAATATGCGCGAGGGGTATCCCCTCGAAGACGATGATGGCCATTCGGCAGCCAACCAAGGCCCATATCCATTGCCATCACCCAAGACATTCACGCTGCCCCATGGGCGCGGCGAAGTCACCCTTCCTGGTCCTGACACCCAGGCACGCAGCGATTTGGCCCTCGCGCGTACCAATGCTGCCAACGGCTATCCGATGGAGCCTACGGGCGATCCTATGGTGGACGGCGTCGGACCTGCAAGCTGGGCGGCGCGCCGCGACGTGCCAGAGCTGGACGGTCACGGCCATTTGAAGATCATTCCAATGAGCGGTGCTGACAAGTTCCATATCTCGGCCGGTCGTGACCCGCGCGGATTGCCGGTTCAGGCAGGCGACAAGGAAATCGTTGGTACCATCGTGGATATGTGGATTGACGAACCCGAGCAGCTGGTCCGGTACCTGACCATCGAGCTTGATCCAGACTACGGAGGCGGCAAGCGTCTGGTTCCGGTCCAGCTGGCCAAGATCAAGTCTGACCGAGTCGCGATCCACGCGATCCATGGCAAGCATTTCGCCAATGTCCCTGTCACCAAGGCTCCTGGTCAGATCACTCTGCTCGAAGAAGAGAAGATCTGCGCTTATTACGGCGGCGGCAAGCTTTATGCCGACCGGACCCGTCAAGAGCCTCAGCTGTAAGGGGCGCGTGCAATGTCACATGACGATTTCGAAATCGAACCGATCGAGGGGCTGCCCGAGCGGCCCCCCGAAGGCGAGAAAATCCTCTGGCAGGGCAAGCCCGATTGGTGGGCCCTCGCTGTGGACAGCCTCTCGTTGAAATGGGTCATGGGGTATTTCGTGTTTCTAGGTGCATGGCGCTCCGTGGCGCTGATGGCCGAACGCGACGTGCTGACCTCGATCAAGGGCGCAGTGCCATTCTTGGTGCTGGGTGGACTCGTCGTGTTGTTCTTGACCTTGATCGCGATCGCCCAAGCGTCAACCGCGGTCTACACCGTCACCAATCGTCGTGTGGCGATGCGGATTGGGGCGGCGCTGAACGTCACGTACAATCTGCCTTATAGATGGATCAACAGTGCTGATCTGGCGCTGGCGCGCAATGGGGTTGGCACCATTGCACTGGATCTCAAGGGTGATACACAGCTGAGCTATCTGATGCTATGGCCCCACATGCGCCCGTGGTTCATGAAAAAACCACAGCCTGCTTTGCGCTGCATTCGCGACGCCCAGAAGGTCGCTGACATGATCGCAGAAGCGGCACAAACGCAACTTACCGCAACCCGAGCAACGCCTGCACAGAACGGCCAGACCCCGTCTGATTTTGCAGCCTTGCCCGCCGAATAAGGACACCTATGGAATGAACGACCCGATGACCCATGCCCATGATGCCATGCGTGAGCGCGACCGTGAAATGATCCCGGTTGTATTGCTGCGCGCGATGCTGTTTTTGGTGCTGGCGGTCCTTGTGATAGTGGCTTTTGCACGTCTCACGGACCGTCCTCTCGAAGCGACCCGACCCACGGATGTTCCGGTTGTGGCCGAGCGCAGTTTACAAATTTTTGGCGATATGTCGGGTGCTGCTCGTGTCTTGGATACCAATGGCACGCTTGTCGCCAATTTTGGACCGCATGAGGGAGGCTTTATCGCTGGCATGTCGCGCGTGCTGCGCCGCGAGCGGATGAAGGTCGGGGTCGCGGCCGACGCGCCGATCCGCCTGGTGCGGTTTGCTGATGGGCATATTGCCTTGTTTGATGATTTCACCGGGTTTGAGGCCCAGATCGCTGGGTTCGGCGCTGACAACAAGGCTGCATTCGCGCGGCTATTGGAGGACTAAAACCATGGGCTTTTTTACAAAAACACGCGAGACCGCCCCGTGCACCGTGGAAATCAGCCATAAATTTGAAGAGCTGTCGGCCCATGTGCGCTTCAACAACGGCGCCGTTGTCTTTCCAGGCGATGCGGTTCTGGTGCAGGGCGCCGAGATCATGGCTCCCTATGGCGAGGTGGTCCGCGAAGACCGCACAGCCGTCATCACCCGCGCCTCTGGGCTAGAGCGTTTGTGGACCAAGATGACCGGTGATTTTGAGTTTATGGAACTCTGTGAATTTTCATTCTCTGAGGAGGTAACGCTGTGAACGTCCAAAGTACAAAGCTGAACGGCACGCATTCTGCGGTTTCCGTGAAAGGCACGACGGAAGAATTTACGTCGGAAAAAGCCACCCAGACTGCAATGCAGGATACCTTGCTGACCCCTCGGTTCTACACGACTGACTTCGACGAGATGGACGCAGTCGATGTATCCAATGTGCGCGACGAATGGGATCCGCTGATCGCTCAGATGGCCTCGGATCCCAACAAAGGCCATTTCAAGAAGAACGCAGATTGGGATCACGTGGACTGGGACGCTATGGAACCGGTCCTGAAAAAAGAGTTTATCGACTTCCTGATTTCTTCGTGTACAGCCGAATTTTCAGGATGTGTGTTGTATAAGGAAATGAAACGGCGCGGTTCAAATCGCGACATCACGCAGTTGTTCCAGCTGATGGCCCGCGACGAAGCGCGCCATGCGGGCTTTATCAACGATGCGCTGCGTGAGGCTGGTATTGCGGTTAATCTAGGGTTCCTCACCCAGCAAAAGAAATACACCTATTTTCGCCCGAAATTTATATACTATGCGACTTATCTATCGGAAAAAATTGGCTATGCGCGGTACATCACCATTTTCCGTCATCTCGAAAAACATCCCGAGCGCCGCTTTCACCCGATTTTCAAATGGTTTGAGGAATGGTGCAACGACGAGTTCCGCCACGGTGAAGCCTTTGCCTTGCTGATGAAGACCGACCCCAAGCTGACCCGGGGGCACAACAGGTTGTGGATCAAGTTCTTCCTCACCGCTGTGTTCAGCACAATGTATGTTCGCGATCACCAGCGCCCTGCGTTTCATGATGCGCTTGGAGTGGATGTCGATTGGTATGGTCAGGAGGTGTTTCGCAAGACATCCGACATCTCGACCCAGATTTTCCCAATGATGCTGGATATCGACCATCCCCGTTGGATGCCAAACCTCAAGCGGATGCAGCGGGCAAGCGCGGAAATGGCCGTTGCAGATCGCAAGACAGGCCTGCGCAAATGGATCGCAAAAGCGGTGGCTGGAGTGAAAGCGGGCTATGCGTTTGGGGCGCTCTTTACCATTCCAGCAATCAAGACACAGGTGCCTGCAAAGGCCCGGATGCAGCCGAGCTACTAGTGCTGAGCAATCCCTGGATCGCAGCCCTCGGGGCCATTTTTATCTGGTGGTTTTCCACCGGAGCGATCCTTGTCATCGTTCGAAAGGCAGATAAAAGAGGCCGCGCTGCACATCGCCGCGCGGCGGTGTTGGGCTTGCCGGTCTTCGCTCTCGGCTGGGCTGTGTTCCACCACACGGTGTCGGACACCAGCATTGGCGCGGTGCTCTTGGCGTTTCTATCGGCGCTGATGATCTGGGGCTGGATCGAGCTGGCCTTCCTGACGGGTGTCATCACTGGGCCCAACACGTATCCTTGTCCTGCAAAACTGCCCGAATGGGAACGGTTCGTGCGAGCCTGGGGAACCCTTGCGTATCATGAATGTGTTTTGGTTGGTGCCCTGATCATTATGGGTTTTCTGGTCCATAGCGCTGAAAACGCGTTTGGGTTTTGGACCTTTGCAATTTTGTTTTTTGCCCGAATCTCGGCCAAGTTGAACTTGTTTTTGGGCGTGCCCAAGATCAATACGGAATTCTTGCCCAAACCGCTGGCACATCTGCCCAGCCATTTTCGGCATGATCACATGAACTGGTTGTTTCCTTACTCGGTGACTGCCCTGACCTTTGCCATGACATGCTGGTTGGAGCGGCTTTACGCTGCGCAGACACCTGGTGCCACCACAGGTTTCGCCTTGCTGGCGGCCCTGACCGCACTGGCCTTGCTGGAGCACTGGTTCATGGTCGTAAAACTGCCTGATGAAAAACTTTGGCGCTGGATGCTGCCTGCATCGACGTCAGACATAAAAACCACGAAGAATAGAAGACTTAGCGAGGACGCCCATGGACTTTGATTCCCTGTTTCAGACCCAAATTGATGCTCTTAAAGCCGAGGGGAACTATCGCGTCTTTGCAGAACTGGAACGCGAATGCGGCTCGCATCCGCGCGCTAAGAACAACGCAAGTGATGGCCAACACGATATCACAGTGTGGTGTTCCAACGACTATCTGGGCATGGGCCAGAACCCGAAGGTTGTATCCCGCATGCAGGACGTGATCGGCCAATGCGGCGCGGGTGCGGGTGGCACGCGTAACATCTCGGGCACGAACAGCCATCATTGTGCGCTGGAGCGCGAGCTGGCCGATTTGCATAACAAGGAAGCGGCGCTTTTGTTCACCAGCGGTTATGTCGCAAACTGGGCCGCGCTGAGCACGTTGGGCGCGCGTTTGCCCAATGCCGTGATCCTGTCGGATGAGTTGAACCATGCCAGCATGATTGAAGGCATCCGTCATTCTCGGACCAATAAGGTGATCTGGAAGCACAATGACCCAGAAGACCTTGATCGGAAGTTGGCCGCATTACCTGCCAATGCCACCAAGATTGTTGCATTTGAGAGCGTCTATTCCATGGATGGTGACATTGCCCCAATACGCGAGATCGTCGAAGTCTGCGAAAAACATGGCGCGATGAGCTATATCGACGAAGTCCACGCTGTTGGCATGTATGGTCCGCGTGGGGGGGGCGTCGCGGAGCGTGAAGGCCTGATGGACCGCATTACATTGATCGAGGGCACTTTGGGTAAGGCCTATGGGGTTGTTGGCGGCTATATCACAGGGTCCGCACTTTTGTGCGATTTCATCCGTTCATTCGCCAGCGGTTTCATTTTCACCACGGCCTTGCCGCCTGCGGTAGCTGCTGCGGCTCAGGCGTCGATTGCGCATCTCAAGCAATGTTCGGTGGAGCGCGACGCGCAGAGGGCTCAAGTTGCCAAGCTGCGCAAGATGCTTGATCGCGCCGGTATTCCCCATCTGGACAATCCCAGCCATATCATTCCTGTGATGATCAAGGATCCGGTGAAATGTCGCCAGCTGAGCGATATTCTGATGGATCAATTTGGGATTTATGTCCAGCCGATCAATTATCCGACTGTGCCCAAAGGCACTGAGAGGCTGCGTTTCACTCCAGGTCCCAACCATACGGATGCGGATCTTCACCATCTTGTGAACGCGCTAGAAGTCCTTTGGAAGCAATGCGCTTTGTCGCATGCCGTCGCATAGCAATTGTTTTTCTCTTTCCCTTTGACTCTGTCTGAGGCGTACTACGTACTAGGACGGATTCGATTTTACCGGAGGAGACCATTATGAAACGAACCCTTGTGATCGCAGCCTCGATTTTGCTGGCTGCTCCCGCGTTCGCCGATGGCCATGGCGGCCCGGGCGACGCCGCAAAAGGTGAGCGCGAGTTCCGCACCTGCGCCGCTTGTCATTCGATTGTTGATCCCGACGGCGAAATGTTGGCCGGCCGTGGTGCAAAGACAGGTCCAAACCTGTACGGTATCATCGGTCGCACGGCTGGCACTTATGAAGGCTTCAACTATCGTCCTGCCTTGCCCACTGCCGGCGCCGCCGGTCTGGTCTATTCGGCGGAGAATATCGGCGATTACGTCAGCGACCCGACCAAATTCCTGCGCGAATTTACCGGCGACAATTCGTTGCGGTCAGCAATGGCGAAGCAGCGCGTGCGCAACATGGAAAATCTTGTGGCGTTCCTCGCATTGCACAGCCCGGTGGCGGATGGCTCCTAAGCCAATTGCTCTAACATCTGTGAAAGGCGTGTCCCTCAGGGCGCGTCTTTTTCGTTTGCTTATTGTGGTTTGACCGATGCAGTCACGTAATTCACACTCAAGTCCCGGTCTGAGATCGACCATGTGAAAAAGAACGGATTGAACTTAAACCCTTTCCGATCCACGGGGTCGAGCCCCGCGGTTTCAATCATTGCGAACAATTCGTCGGGGGTGATAAATTTGGACCATTCGTGGGTGCCTTTGGGCAGCCAGCGCATCACGTATTCGGCTCCGATAATTCCCATCACAAAGCTCTTGGCATTTCGATTGAGGGTCGAGCAGACCATCAAGCCACCGGGCTTTAACAAGGTCTGACATGCGGCCAGATAGGCAGGTGGATTGGCGACGTGCTCAATCACTTCCATATTCAGAACGACGTCAAACTGCTCGCCTAAATCGGCCAGGGCCTCAGCCGTGGTTGTGCGATAGTCAATGGCCAACCCGGATTGCTGGGCGTGGATTTCTGCAACCGGCAAATTTCGCGGTGCAGGATCTGCGCCCACCACATTTGCTCCCAGGCGCGCCATGGGTTCGGACAGCAACCCCCCACCAAAGCCGATATCCAACAGCCGCAGACCTTTAAAAGGCTTTGGTTTTTTCAGGTCGCGGTCAAATTCGGCAGCAATCTGCTGAGTGATATAATCCAATCGGCAAGGGTTCAGCATATGCAGCGGTTTGAACTTTCCATTTGGGTTCCACCATTCTGCGGCCATGGCCTCAAACTTGGCGACCTCGGATGGATCTACCGTCGAACCTGCGACAATTGGGTCGGATTGCATGGACATCCCTTTCGCAACTTGCAATGGATAGAAAAAGGGTCAAAGCCCAGGTCCCATAGCTATATAGGGCGCAAATGACAAAAGCCGTTGGCCAAAAACGCGCAGCTGATTTCTTGTATCCGCCACGCGACCCTTTCGACCAGCGGATGTTGGATGTTGGCGCTGGCCACCGGATTTATGTCGAGCAATGTGGTAACCCTTCTGGTGTGCCAGTGGTTGTGTTGCACGGCGGTCCCGGTGGTGGGTGCAGCCCGACGATGCGGCGGTATTTTGACCCTGAATTTTATCGTATCATCTTGTTCGATCAGCGCGGGTGCGGGCGCTCTCGGCCTCATGCCAGCGTCGAGAATAACACCACATGGGATCTTGTGGCTGATATCGAAAAGATCCGTGATACGCTCAAGATCGAGCGCTGGGTCGTCTTTGGCGGCAGTTGGGGCGCGACCTTGGGGCTGATCTATTCTGAGACGCACCCTTCGCGCGTTGCCTACCTGGTCCTGCGCGGTGTGTTTTTGATGACCAAACGCGAGCTCGATTGGTTCTATGGCGGCGGTGCGGGCCGGTTTTGGCCCGAGGTTTGGCAGCGGTTTGCCGCAATGATCCCCGGGAACGAGCAGGATGATCTGATCACCGCCTATAACAAGCGTTTGTTTTCAGGCAATGTTTTGGAAGAAACCCGTTTTGCCCGGGCCTGGTCAAGGTGGGAAAACGCATTGGCCTCGATTCATTCCGAAGGTCATGTGGGCGAAAGCCCGGCGGAATATGCCCGCGCCTTTGCCCGGCTGGAAAATCATTACTTCACCCATCGTGGGTTTCTTGGCAGCGACAGTTTTATTTTGGACAATGCCGAGAAGCTGGTCGATGTCGCGGGGACCATTGTTCAGGGCCGCTACGACATGATCTGCCCGCCGGAATCCGCTTATGCCCTGGCGCAGCGTTGGACCAGAGCGGAGCTGCGCATGATTCCGCTGTCGGGCCACGCGTTGTCCGAACCGCGCGTGACCGGCGCTTTGGTGCGCGCCATGGATCAGTTCCGCGAAACCCATCATCGCCACGATATCTGACCTGCGACCTTTAAGCGCTGGCTGCGGCTGTGTGATCCGATCCCAAGATGTCGTGCGAAGCAGCTTTCTTTGCAGCGATCCGCCAAGCTTTTCGTTTTGCTGCAAAATTTCTGGAATTGACGAAAATTTACAGATATCGTTATTTTAGATTAATTTCTTTACCGAAAAATCGTTCTTTCACAACGGGTTATTCACGACTTCACATGACGTGGTATCCCTGCACCAAAGGTGACGATTCAGTTTCTCAGGAGGGGATGAGACATATGACCAACGACAAATCCGCCGACACACTTGTCCCGGTAGCCGCCGATCTGGCAGAAAATGCGCATGTAAACGCCGCTCAATACGTTGAAATGTATGCAAAATCCGTTGCCGATCCTGACGGGTTTTGGGCTGAGCAGGGCCAGCGCCTGGACTGGATGACACCGTTTACCAAGGTCAAGGACACCTCATTCGCGCATGAAAACGTGCACATCAACTGGTTTGCCGACGGCACGCTGAATGTTTCGGCCAATTGTATCGATCGTCATTTGGCGACGCGGGGGGATCAAACTGCGATCATTTGGGAACCCGATAACCCGGATGAAGCCGCCAAACACATTTCTTACAAAGAGCTGCATGTCGAGACCTGCAAAATGGCGAACATTTTGCGGGATATGGGCGTAGAGAAAGGGGATCGGGTTGTGCTCTATCTGCCGATGATCCCGGAAGCGGCTTATGCCATGCTGGCTTGCACGCGGATTGGGGCTATTCATTCTATTGTGTTTGCAGGATTTTCCCCTGATGCGCTGGCGGCGCGTGTGAACGGCGCCGAAGCCAAGGTGCTGATTACGGCGGATTATGCGCCGCGCGGCGGCAAAGCAACGCCTTTGAAGACCAATGCGGATGCGGCGCTGCTGCATACGTCAGGCGCGGTGAAAATGCTCGTGGTCAAGCGTACGGGCGGCGAGACCAACTGGGTCGACGGTCGTGATCATGACTATAACGCGCTGCGCTTGACCGCTGACGAAGTCAGCCTCCCTGCGGAGATGAATGCCGAAGACCCTTTGTTTATCCTGTATACATCTGGCTCGACCGGCCAACCCAAAGGCGTTGTGCACTCCACGGGCGGATATCTGGTGTTCGCGTCGATGACTCACGAAATTGTGTTTGATTACAAAGACGGCGATGTGTTCTGGTGCACGGCTGATGTGGGTTGGGTGACGGGCCACAGCTATATCGTCTATGGACCTTTGGCCAATGGTGCGACCACGCTGATGTTCGAAGGTGTCCCCACCTATCCAGATGGTGGCCGCTTCTGGCAAGTCTGCGCCAAGCACAAGGTGACCCAGTTTTACACCGCGCCGACCGCGATTCGTGCGTTGATGGCCAAAGGCACGGATCTGATTGAACAGCATGATTTGTCCAGCCTTCGAATTCTCGGCACCGTCGGGGAGCCGATCAACCCCGAAGCCTGGAACTGGTACAGCACTCATATTGGCAAAGGGGCCTGTCCGATTGTTGACACATGGTGGCAAACTGAAACCGGCGGCCACTTGCTGACGCCCTTGCCCGGTGCGACGCCGACCAAACCCGGGTCGGCCACGACTCCCTTCTTTGGGATACAGCCTGTTATCCTCGATCCTCAGACAGGTGAAGAAATCCAAACCACAACTGCTGAGGGTGTGCTGTGCATCAAGGACAGTTGGCCCGGGCAAATGCGCACCGTTTGGGGCGATCACGAGCGCTTTGTGAAGACCTATTTTAGCGATTATAAAGGCTATTATTTCACCGGGGATGGCTGCCGCCGCGATGAGGATGGCTATTACTGGATCACTGGGCGTGTTGACGATGTGATCAATGTTTCTGGTCACCGGATGGGCACCGCCGAGGTTGAGAGTGCTCTGGTTGCTCATGATACTGTCGCTGAAGCGGCCGTTGTAGGCTATCCGCACGAGATCAAAGGACAGGGCATTTATTGCTATGTGACATTGATGAACGATCAGCAGCCGTCTGACGCGCTTATGGCGGAGCTGAAGACATGGGTCCGCTCTGAGATTGGTCCGATCGCGACGCCTGATGTGATCCAATGGGCGCCCGGATTGCCCAAAACGCGTTCGGGTAAAATCATGCGACGTATTTTGCGTAAAATTGCGGAAAACGATTATGGTTCGCTTGGTGATACCTCGACCCTGGCGGAACCGGCTGTGGTGGATGAGCTTATCGCCAACCGATCCGACTGATCTGTAGATAAGACCCAGAATACGCCAAGTGCCCCGCGATCTGGATCGGGCTCTTTTCAACCTTGGCACCGGCACACACGCGCCTTCGCGTTTTCACTGGGCCATAGATTGTCTTGCGAGATCGGCGCCGATGCGGGTCAGCGGTCGTTGCCCGATTGCTCCATCGCAATCGTTATCCGTGACGTAAAGGGGCTGGTCCAACAGCTTTCGATCCTGCGCGTCCTGTCGAATTGTGCATATTTTTGATAAATTGTGCATGTCGGTCGGTGCGCGGCTCGGCGCCACTGCCGCCCCTTGCATTCCAGGGCTGATCTGGCTATATCCAAGTTCAACAGCGGCGCGTCGGGGTCCAAACCTGGCGCCCACCGAACGTGTCACGGGCTGCGAGCCCGTTTTTTTGTGCTTGGATGTAAGCCACGAGATGACCAACGACTTGATCGCAAAAACCACGATGGATCAACGGCTTGCCGAGATTGTCTTGCCTGTTATCGAGGATCTGGACTACGAACTGGTGCGCTTGCGTTTGATGGGCGGTAAGACTCGCATCCTGCAAATCATGGCCGAAAAGCCCGAAGGCGGCATTGAGGTTGATGATTGCGCAAAAATTTCAACTGCGGTTTCTGCAACGCTCGATGTCGAAGACCCAATCGAAGGTGAATATACGCTCGAAGTGTCAAGCCCTGGCATTGATCGTCCGCTGACGCGGCTGAAAGACTTCGATATGTGGCGCGGATATGAAGCAAAAATTGAAACAACCGAGCTGATCGACGGCCGCCGCCGGTTTAAGGGCGACATTACGGGAACCGAGGGCGATGAGGTTCTTATCACCATCCCCGAAGGTATAATTGGCTTGAAATTCGAATGGCTTAGCGATGCTAAGCTGATTCTTACAGACGCGCTTATTGCGGAAATTTTGCGGCAGAAGAAGGCCGCGGGCGTTGATACAAGCAAGTTTGACGAGATTGAAACCGAAGACGTTTCGGAGGAGGACTAACCAATGGCGATTACCTCTGCCAACCAGCTGGAACTGCTGCAAACGGCTGAAGCCGTCGCACGCGAAAAGATGATCGATCCGGGTCTTGTGATCGAGGCCATGGAAGAGTCTCTCAGCCGCGCTGCCAAATCGCGCTATGGGGCGGAGATGGACATTCGTGTGTCGATCGATCGCAAGACCGGTCGGGCCACTTTTACCCGCGTACGCACGGTGGTCGATGAGGCTGACCTTGAGAATTATCAAGCCGAGTTTACCGTCGAGCAAGCCAAGCAATATATGGAAAACCCTGAGGTTGGTCAGACATTTATCGAAGAAGTGCCGCCGGTTGACATGGGCCGCATCGCGGCACAGTCCGCCAAGCAGGTGATTTTACAGAAGGTTCGCGAAGCCGAGCGGGACCGTCAGTTCGAAGAGTTCAAAGATCGCGCCGGGACAATCATCAATGGTGTCGTCAAACGTGAAGAATATGGCAATGTGATCGTGGATGTGGGCGCGGGCGAAGGCGTGCTGCGGCGCAATGAAAAGATTGGGCGTGAGAGCTATCGTCCCAATGACCGGATCCGGTGTTACATCAAAGACGTTCGTCGCGAACAGCGTGGACCACAGATCTTTTTGTCTCGGACCGACCCGCAGTTCATGGCGGAGCTGTTCAAGATGGAAGTCCCAGAAATCTACGACAACATCATCGAGATCAAAGCGGTCGCACGTGATCCAGGTTCACGGGCCAAAATTGCGGTGATCTCCTATGACAACTCAATTGACCCGGTTGGCGCGTGCGTTGGTATGCGCGGCAGCCGCGTTCAGGCCGTTGTGAACGAGCTGCAGGGCGAAAAAATTGATATTATTCCATGGAACGAGGACCAGCCCACGTTCTTGGTCAACGCGTTGCAGCCCGCCGAAGTGTCTAAGGTGGTTCTGGACGAAGATGCCGAACGGATCGAAGTTGTCGTTCCAGACGAGCAGCTCAGTCTTGCGATTGGCCGTCGGGGTCAGAACGTCCGTCTGGCTTCTCAGCTGACGGGTCTCGATATTGATATCATGACGGAAAGCGACGAATCGGAGCGTCGTCAGAAAGAGTTCGCCGAACGCACTCAGGCGTTCATGGATACGTTGGACGTTGATGAAATGATCGCACAACTTTTGGTATCAGAAGGTTTCAGCAATCTAGAAGAAGTCGCTTATGTTGAACAGGAAGAGCTTCTGGGCATCGACGGTTTTGATGAGGATACTGCCGACGAGTTGCAAGCGCGCGCCCGCGAGCATCTTGAAAAACTGAACACCGAGGCGTTGGCCAAGGCCAAAGAAAATGGTTTGGAAGAAAGCCTCGAAACCTTTAACGGACTGACACCTCAGATGCTTCAGGCGCTGACCGAAGACGGTGTGAAAACGCTCGAAGATTTCGCGACTTGCGCGGATTGGGAACTGGCAGGGGGTTGGACCACTGTTGAGGGAGAACGCGTCAAGGATGAAGGAGTGCTTGAACCGTTTGAAGTCTCGCTCGAAGAAGCGCAGATTTTGGTGATGACTGCCCGTGTGCAACTGGGGTGGGTGGACCCGGACGAGCTTGAAGCCGAGGCGCAAGCCGAAGCAGCCGCCGCTGCAGCGGCCGCAGCAGATCAGGAGGCTGGGGCCTGATTTCAGGCCTCAGAGCTTGCTCCTGACGCGCGGCGGACAGAATAAAGACCACTCCAGCGGTCCAACACGGCGCTGCATCGCCACCGGTGATGTGTGTCCAAAGGCCAAGCTGATCCGATTTGTGGTTGATCCCGATATGCAGATTGTGCCCGATATTTTGGAACGGCTTCCGGGGCGCGGAATTTGGGTCAAAGCGGATCGGGGAGCATTGGAAAAAGCCATAAAAAAACGCCTTTTTTCACGCGGCGCTAAGGCACAGGTTAAAATTCCCGACGATCTGCTAGACTGTATCGAAAGGTTATTGTTGGGTCGCGTGACCTCGTTGATTGCGATGGGACGCAAAGCGGGATTGGCGATCGCTGGATACGAAAAGGTGAAGGGCGCTTTGATGACGGAAATGGCTGCCGTACTGATCCAGGCTTCGGATGGCTCTGAACGGGGAAAATCAAAGCTGCGCGCACCGGGTGGCGATCACAGTTTCATCGGATGTTTGACGGCAAATGAATTGGGTTTGGCTTTCGGGCGAGATCATGTGATACATGCCGCCTTAACGGCTGGCGGACTGACGAAACGTATTATAGAGGATGCCGCGCGGCTAAATGGCTTGCGCGACGCAAAACCGGCAGAAATGTCGGCCGAAAAGGATCTAAGGAACGCATGAGCGATACAGACGGTAAGAAAACTCTTGGATTGCGCGGCGGTCCTCGTACCGGTCAGGTCAAGCAAAGCTTTAGCCACGGACGGACCAAGAGCGTCGTCGTTGAAACGAAGCGCAAACGCGTTGTGGTCCCAAAGCCTGGCACATCTGGGGGTCGAAGCGACCCCTCAAAGCCGGGTGGTGCCACGGACGCGGAAATGGAGCGCCGCCTCAGAGCGCTTCAAGCGGCCAAGGCCCGTGAAGGTCAGGAACAACAAGACCGAGCCAGTGCTGAGCGGGCGCGCGAAGAAGAACGTGCGCGGCGCCGGGCTGATATTGAGGCGAAAGAACGCGAAGAACGCGAACGCGAAGAACGACTTAAGGCGCGTGCCGAAGAAGAGGCACGTGCAAAAGCCGAAGCGGAGGCTGCCAGGCGCGAGGCCGCGGCGCGCCCGGCTACAATAGAAGCGCCCGCCGCGTCTCCTGCAGCTGGCCGTTCCCGGCCTGGCGGGCCGACGCAGGCCCAAACGGGTCCGCGCAAAGCTGACCGCGAGCGCGAAGAACGGGGCAAAGGCAAAGCCAAAGGTGATACGGATCGTCGGCGTTCTGGCAAGCTGACGCTGTCAGAAGCCACCGGTGGTGGTGGACGTCAGCGCTCGATGGCCGCGATGAAACGCAAGCAAGAGCGCGCGCGCCAAAAAGCCATGGGCACTGAACAGCGCGAAAAGATTGTGCGCGACGTTCAACTGCCTGAATCTATTGTGGTGTCCGAGCTTGCCAATCGTATGGCTGAGCGCGTTGCGGATGTCGTCAAATCGTTGATGACAAGCGGAATCATGGCGACACAAAATCAAGTGATTGACGCTGATACAGCTGAGCTGATCATTGAAGAGTTCGGTCACAAAGTGGTGCGTGTTTCGGACTCGGATGTGGAACAGGTGATCGAAACCGTCGTTGATGCAGATCAAGACCTCGTCGCTCGTCCGCCGGTCATCACTGTTATGGGTCATGTTGATCACGGTAAGACATCGCTGCTCGACGCCATTCGAAATGCACGCGTTGTTGCGGGCGAAGCAGGCGGGATCACCCAGCACATCGGAGCGTATCAGGTCAAAACCGATGGTGGGCAGATCCTTTCGTTCCTGGACACGCCTGGTCACGCCGCTTTCACCTCAATGCGGGCGCGTGGTGCACAAGTCACTGATATTGTTGTGCTTGTGGTCGCCGCAGACGATGCGGTGATGCCGCAAACTATCGAAGCGATCGCCCACGCGAAAGCAGCCAAGGTGCCGATGATTGTTGCAATCAACAAGGTTGACCGCCCCACGGCTGATCCCAGTAAAGTGCGCACGGATTTGTTGCAGCATGAGGTGATCGTCGAGGATTTGTCGGGGGATGTGCAGGACGTCGAAGTTTCGGCCATTACCGGTCAGGGGCTGGATCAATTGCTGGAAGCGATTGGCTTGCAAGCTGAGATTCTGGAACTGAAAGCGAATCCAAAGCGCTCGGCAAGCGGTGCTGTGATCGAAGCACAGCTTGATGTCGGCCGTGGTCCGGTTGCGACGGTTTTGGTTCAAAATGGGACGTTGCGCCAAGGTGATATTTTTGTTGTGGGCGAGCAATGGGGCAAAGTCCGCGCTTTGGTGAATGACAAAGGCGACCGCGTGAAAGAGGCAGGCCCCTCGGTTCCGGTCGAAGTCCTTGGCTTGAACGGCACGCCAGAAGCGGGTGATGTGCTCAACGTGGTTGAAACCGAAGCCCAAGCGCGTGAAATTGCAGAATATCGTGAGAAAACCGCCAAAGAAAAGCGCGCTGCCGCTGGTGCCGCGACGACCTTGGAACAGCTGATGGCGAAGGCCAAACAAGATGAGAGTCTCACCGAGATGCCGATCGTCATGAAGGCAGATGTTCAGGGGTCGGCCGAGGCGATCGTTCAAGCGATGGAGAAAATCGGCAATGATGAAGTTCGTGTCCGTGTTTTACACTCCGGCGTGGGCGCCATCACCGAAAGTGACATTGGTCTTGCTGAGGCGTCAGGCGCGCCTGTGTTCGGCTTTAATGTGCGTGCCAATGCGCCGGCACGGAACGCGGCCAGCCAAAAGGGTGTTGAGATCCGATATTATTCGGTCATCTACGATCTTGTTGACGATGTGAAGCAAGCCGCTTCCGGCTTGCTCAGCGCCGAAATTCGCGAAAAATTCATTGGATATGCGTCGATCAAAGAGGTCTTCAAGGTCTCAGGGGTTGGGCGTGTCGCCGGGTGCCTAGTCACTGAGGGTGTGGCGCGGCGCGCCGCTGGCGTGCGCTTGTTGCGCGATAATGTCGTGATTCACGAAGGAACGCTGAAAACGCTCAAGCGGTTCAAGGACGAAGTTAAAGAAGTCCAGTCGGGTCAGGAATGCGGAATGGCGTTCGAGAATTACGAAGACATCCGCGCCAATGACGTGATTGAGATTTTTGAGCGCGAAGAGGTGGAACGCAATCTCGAGTAAGTGAAAAACGAAACACGCGCGTCGGCCGGTATCGGTAAAAAAGCCGAAATTGCGCTGTAAAATCGACATTGTCCACTTGGCGTACGTACCGTCCTATGTGATTATCGCTCAAATTCGACCGATAGAGATATATTTTTTCCCTGAGCAGCTCGCTCGGGTGTGAGATGTTGTGGAACAAGGCGGACCAGACGTTACCGTATGGCTCGGCTTGTACCAAGCGCCCGGCGATTTAAGCCCGCATAAAGCGTTTGAACTTGGCCCGCGAAGGGCGCCTCACAGAGTGCGTCAGGCGATTGGCAATACTCTCGTGCAATACATTTGCGGGCCATCTGTCGGCATAAAAATTAGCCTGCTTTTTCCTGGCGCAGATAGATCGCGGAGATTGCATAAAGACCCCTGTAAAATGCGCCGCGTCCCATCTGACCGGACAGATCTATAGTTTTGGGACGGGTCGGTGGGGCGGTTTTGGACTTGCATTTGCATGATGGGATGCGGCGGCTTGGGCCGGTCAATATGCGGCTCAAGGTCTCGGCGCTGATGG
>JBELMC010000001.1:0-146524 GCA_042096155.1 Dinoroseobacter sp. | reverse complement strand
ATGCCAGACTATATCGCGGCTACACAGCGCAAATGCAGCTTGCTTTTCCCAAACGTGCAGCACTTTTTGACGCTATGGCCGTCGAGGAAAATGGCATAGGCAGAAATTGATTGATCTGCAAAAACGATTTGGTGGCTCTACTCCATTGATGCGCCGCGAACATCTTCGCGAATTTTATGAACGCCGCCCAATTTGGCTTTCTCAAAACCTTGGATTAGCGCGGGTAGGCATGCAGGCTGATTGAATGGACGCGGATGCGGCGCGCTTTTTTCGGGCTGCGGCTGCAGCCACTCATGATGCTGATGCCCGAAAACCGCTGGGGGATTTGGCCGCAGCCGAGACCGGCCACCGCGAAAAAGCGGGTCAGTTCGGGTGTAATGACCAGGCTTGGCGGTCTCGGCCAAGCATTGCCTGACCTTATTTTAGACTTCTGGACCGCCACGGCGATCTCGATCGCCGTCGTATTCCCACAGCTGTGGGTCATTGCCTATATTCAAAACCGATTTGTGAAGACCCCTTTTTTTCGAGACATCCCCCAGATCGTGATAAGCGGTGTACTGGTGTTGGTGCAGGGGTTTTGCCCCGCTCCGGTTAAAGGCGCATTCGCGTACTGGTCGCGCGCAAAAGCCCATGATAACGCACATTCTATGCTTGATATTTTATTCCAAACAGTGCCGTTTTTTGCGATCATTGCGCTCGGATGGGGCGCTGGGAAGATCGGCTTCTTTACCCCGGAAGCCACCGCGTATCTGACAAAATTCGTCTTTTACTTTGCGCTGTCGGCGATGCTGTTTCGCTTCTCGGCGAATCTCAGCTTTCAAGAGCTTTACGCCCCAGCGGCTCTGGGCGCCTATCTTTGGGCCACAATGGTGGTCTATTTGCTGGTCACCGCTGTGGCGCTGATCCGTAGGCTTAATATTCAAGAAGCAGCGGTTGAAGCGCAATGTGGCGTGATTGGCAATGTCGGGTTTCTTGGCCTGCCGATGCTCGTGATGTTGATGGGCGAGGCGGCGGTGGTCCCTGTCATGTTGGTCCTGGTGGTCGACTTGCTGGTTTTTGGCAGCTTGATTGTGATTTTGATCACAGGATCACGTGACGGGCGCGTTGGTTTTGGTATATTGCAGACAGTAGGTCTGGGTTTGTTGAAAAACCCAATGATCGTGTCGATTTGTCTTGGTCTTGCATGGTCGGCCTTGGCCGTCCCAATTCCGGCGCCGTTGAACGCGTTTCTCGATCTTCTTGGGGCGGCGGCAACACCGGGCGCCTTATTTGCGATCGGCGCGTCTTTGGCGAGTAAATCTGCAGAGCGGATCGAGGTGGCCGGATGGCTCTCGTTCTGCAAACTGGTTCTGCACCCGCTGGCCGTTGCCGTCTCTGTTTTGGTTCTGCTTCCAGTGGATCGATACATCGCAGGCGTTATGATTGCGGCAGCCGCCCTGCCCACGGCTGGCAATGTCTACATTCTGGCCGCGCATTACGGGGTCGCGCCGGCGCGCGTGTCGGCGACGATTCTGGTTTCAACTGTGATCAGTATTGTGACATTATCAACGGTGATCGCCTGGGTTGGCATCTGACCAAAAGACCGGAGCTGCGCGGATGGAAACACTTTCCGAGAATCGTTGTTTTGGGGGATTACAAGGCGTCTATTCTCATGCCTCGGACGCCACAGAGTGCGATATGATCTTCGGGGTTTTCTTGCCCGCCGAGGTCAGTAACGGACCGGTTCCCGTACTTTGGTACCTTTCGGGCCTGACCTGCACCCATGAAAATGCGATGGTCAAAGCAGGCGCTCAGATGTGGGCGGCCCAGCAGGGGATTGCGCTGATCTTCCCAGACACATCGCCGCGCGGGGCGCATGTCGCCGATGATCCGGCTTATGATCTTGGGCAAGGCGCTGGCTTTTACGTCAACGCGACGCAACGGCCTTGGGCGCCAAACTTCCGTATGTCTGACTATATCTGCCATGAGCTGCCCCAACTGGTGTTTGAGGCATTTGCGCTTGACCCGGAACGCCAGGGCATCACGGGTCATTCCATGGGCGGGCATGGAGCCCTGACCTTGGGGATGACTCACCCCGAAACTTACCGATCGATTTCGGCCTTTGCGCCAATCGCAAATCCGTCCGTCGGGGATTGGGGCCGCAGACAGCTGAGCGCCTATCTTGGCAAGGATGAGGCAACATGGGCGGCGCATGATGCCACACGACTGATGATCGAAAAAGGTTTCCCCGGCGAGGTGCTGATTGACCAGGGCACATCGGACCAGTTCCTTGATCTGCTGATGCCAGAAGCGCTCAGCGCGGCAATGGCCAAACGTCGCCAACCGGGTCAATTCCGTCTCCAGGCGGGGTATGATCATTCGTATTTTTTTGTGGCAAGCTTCATGGGCGCGCATGTTGACTTTCACGCCAGGGCGTTTTGCGCGTGACGATCTACGTTGATGCCGATGCCTGCCCGGTCAAGGACGAAGTGGTCCGCGTTGCCGCCCGCCACAAGGTTCCGGTCAAGATGGTGTCAAATGGCGGGCTGCGACCCAATCCACACCCGCTGGTGGAGATGGTGATTGTGCCGGAAGGCCCTGATCTTGCCGATATTTGGATCGCTGATCGCGCCAAGTTGGGCGATGTGGTAATTACCGGCGACATTCCTCTCGCCGCAAAGGCCGTCGAAGCCGGAGCCCAGGTCTTGAAACATAATGGTGAAGCATTGACCCAAGCCAATATTGGCAATGTGTTGGCGACCCGTGATCTGATGGCGGATTTGCGCGCAGCGGATCCATTCCGGCACGGCGGCGGAAAGGCGTTTTCAAAATCCGACCGATCACGATTTTTGGAGGCGTTGGAGCGCGTTTTGCGTCAGGCGTCGCAAACGCGATAGTCCCAACGCACACTTCCTGATAGCCGCGAGCTATGCGCGATACATTTACGGCGAAAACCGGTCTTATTGGTATGGGCGCCGCCTTCATTGCGGTCAGTCTGTTCTCGGTCAATGACGTGGTCGTCAAACTCCTCAGTGGTGGCTACGCCCTGCATCAGATGATTCTGATCCGGTCCGCACTTGGCTTTTTGATGGTGATGGTGCTTATTTTGCCACTGACGGGCGGTTTTCAAAACTTTCGCACCAAATTCTTGGGGCGCCACATCATACGCGGTTTGTGCGTTGTTTTTGCCAATATGATGTTTTTTCTCGGCCTGGCGGCTTTGCCTTTGGCGGAAACTGTCGCGTTGTTTTTCATTTCGCCGTTGTTGATCACTGTATTCTCGGTCATTTTTCTGGGCGAACATGTCGGCCGCCACAGGTGGGGCGCAGTTTTTCTTGGTTTGATTGGCGTGTTTGTCATGATTCGACCTGGAACTGACGCGTTCCAGGTGGCGTCGCTTTTGCCGCTGGCAGCGGCATTTGGTTATGCGGCACTGCATATGATGACCCGAAAGATGGGCAGCACTGAAAGCGCGGTGACCTTGACGGTCTATATCCAGATCACATTTTTTGTCGTGTGTTTGCTGATCGGTCTGGTCATTGGAAATGGGCGTTTCGCCACGCAAGAAGACCCCTCACTGGCATTTTTATTCCGCGCTTGGGCATGGCCCTTGCTCGCAGATGCGCCTTTGTTTTTTGCCATCGCGCTGGCCAGTGCATTTGGCGGGTTTTTTATCAGCATGGCCTACCGCGAGTCCGAGGCTGCGCTGATCGCGCCGGTTGAATACATTGCCTTGCCGCTGTCTTTGCTGTGGGGATATTTGTTCTTTGATGAATGGCCAGATCGAACCGCAATGTTGGGTATGGTGCTGATCTTTGCCGCTGGATTGTACCTGATCTGGCGAGAGACGCTCGCCAAGCGCGGATGAACATTGTAGCTTAAGGAGAAACAATAAGAGGCAAGTTCATGACCGTAGATGCAGTGGTATTCGACATCGGCAACGTGTTGATCGAATGGCAACCCGAACGCTATTATGATCGCGAAATGGGTGAGGCCGCGCGCAAGGCTTTGTTCGCAGAAGTCGATCTACACGGCATGAATGACGAGATCGACAAGGGTGGACATTTCCGCGATGTGAATAATGCCACGGCCGAGGCAAACCCAATCCACCGAGAAGCAATCCGACGGTGGTATGATGACTGGATTGTGCTGGCCAGTCCCGTGATTCCGCAATCTGTACGTTGCCTTCGCGCTCTTAGGTCGAAGGGCGTTCCTGTGTTTTCGCTCACAAATTTTGGCATTCAAAGCTTTGATTTTGCGACTTCGATCTACCGTTTCCTCGAAGAGTTTGACAAAAGCTATGTGTCGGGTCGGATGGGGGTGATCAAGCCGGATCCTGTTATTTATCAGATGGTCGAAGAGGATTGTGGCATTGTACCAGAGCGGCTTTTGTTTGCAGATGACCGGGTTGACAATATCTCTGAGGCAAGACGGCGCGGCTGGCAGACCCATCTGTTTGAGCACCCACAAGGTTGGGCCGATCGCTTGGTGGCCGAAGGTCTGTTGACGGTGGAGGATACGTTGCCATGACCGCACCGATGATTGGTTCCGAAGCGGAAACATTTCTCGATTGGCTGGCTCTGACACGTGCCTTGGAAGCGGGCCATATGCTGCCCCGCGCTGAAATTGGTGATACATTTCTATACCGTGGCGACGACACTGTCCTGAGCCGCGCGGCATGGATCGACGGATTGGGGATCGCGGTCAAAACGGCCACGATCTATCCAAATAATGCCCAGCGTAATCTGGCGACAATCGGTGGCGCGGTGTCGTTGTTTCACGATTCGGATGGCGGTTTGGCGGCGTTTCTTGATTTCAAGCTGGTCACAAAATGGAAGACCGCTGGAGATTCGCTTCTCAGCGCTTTGAAACTGGCGCCGCCCAATGTGACCACGATCTTGATTGTTGGCGCTGGTACGGTCGCGCGTTCGTTGATCGACGCGTATCATGTTGGTTTTCCCAGCGCGCAAATTCAGGTTTGGAACCGGACGGCCGATCGAGCACGAGCGCTTGCTTCGGATCTTGTGCGGCCGGTGACAGACCTGCCAAACGCCGTTGCAGGCGCTGACGTGATCCTCACCTGCACCATGGCCACCCAGCCAGTTGTGATGGGGGACTGGATCACGCCCGGCACACATCTTGATTTGATCGGGGCCTACCGCCCGGATATGCGCGAGCTTGACGACGCGGCGTTGAGGAAGGCTCAACTGTTTGTCGACAGCCGTGCGACCACCATAGGTCATATTGGCGAGATCGAGATCCCGTTACAAACGGGTGTCATCACGCCCGATGATATAAAGGCTGATTTTTATGATCTGAGCACGGGGCTGTTTGCGCGCTCTGACGCTGATGCCATCACAATCGCCAAGAACGGAGGCGGTGCGCATCTCGATCTTATGACGTCAGCTTATATCCGTGACGCTGTGGCCGCTGCTTGATTTAGGCTTTGTGTTTTGGTCGTGAACTTGTCGTCTTGGCGCCATTTCCGGTCAAAGGCGCAGAACACGCAGTGTTTTGACAGCCATCTCCACGCGGCAGTCGCTTCCTTTGCTGAGCTAAGCAAAGATATGCGTTAAGCGGCGCTTGCGACAGGCGTTCGGGTTTCACGGATCGGCAGGTGAATAATCGCGCTAAACGCACCAACGCCGACACCGATCCACCAAACCAAATTGTAGTCGCCGTAAATGTCGTATAGTCGACCTCCGAGCCAGACCCCTAAAAAGCCGCCCAATTGGTGCGAAAAAAAGATGATCCCGTACAGTGTGCCCATGTAACGTAGCCCGTAAATATGCGCGATCAGTCCTGAGGTGAGCGGTACCGTCGCCAGCCACAACGCCCCCATGATCAACGAGAACACCACAACGCTGGTTGGGGTGATCGGCAGCAGGATAAAGACCGCCGCTGCAATCGTACGTCCGGTGTAGATCGCTGCCAGCAGGTATTTTTTGGGAAACTTGTTGCCAAGGTATCCGGCGTATACAGTGCCTGCGATATTGGCCAGACCAATCAAAGCGATCGACAAAGCTCCAAGGGCCGAAGCCGTGCCGACGCCCATTGTCGCCAGAAACGAGCCTGTCGCAATGGGACCGCACAATTCGGTGACGAAGGCGGGAAAATGTGCGGTGATGAATGCCAGTTGATACCCACAGCTGAAGAAACCGAGAAAAATCAGCGCGTAGCTGGGGTCTTTGAACGCACGGGTCAACAGAGCGCCAATAGACTCTTGCAATTCTTCTTTACTGGCCGAGATCGGTGCGCGCAGCATTGGCAATGCGGCGAGGGCGGCCAAGACAAAGGCTGCGAAGATCAAGAAAACGGTTTGCCATGTGTAATATGCCAAAAGGTATTCCGCGAGTGGGGGGCCGATGACTTGGCCCAGCGAGCCGGCGGCTGTTGCCAATGCCAGCGCCATTGAACGGTTTTCAGGGCTTGCAGCGCGCCCGATCATGGCCAGGATCACACCAAACCCCATGCCCGCGACGCCGAAGCCGACAAGGAGTTCCAAGCCCTGCATCGCGCCCGGGCTGCTGACCATCGTGCTGAGCACCAGGCCAGATGCATACATCAACGCCCCCAAAATGATCGCTTTGCGGTCGCCAAACCGCTCGGCAATCGATGCGAAAATAGGCTGACCAATGCCCCAGGCCAGGTTCTGGACAGCGATGGCAAGGCTGAATTCAGCCCGCGGCCAATTGAAATCCTCGGCAATGGGAATCTGAAACACGCCAAAACTGGCGCGGATTGCGAAGCCAACCATCAAGATGAGCCCACCGCCGATCAAAACGGGGGTAAATAGAGGCGCAGATTTGGGCATTGGAGACCATAACTTCGTATTGTGGGCTCACATTGCGCGACAGATGGCGATGTGGCAAATCAAAAATACTGGCCCTTGGGATCAAGATCGCTTAACCGAGCTGCGACATGTCTTTGACGACACGATACCGAGCGCGCGTGAAAGCGGGAGAGTTGCGCCATGATCCGGCGCAATTGCATGCGCTTGATGTCTTGGAACAGGTTCGGCAACAGGTCGAAGCGCCGGTGCCAAAACGCTCTATTTTGTGGCGGTTGGGCAAAAGCAAGCCGATTGATGGACCACGCGGCGCGTATCTGTGGGGGGGTGTCGGACGCGGTAAATCAATGTTGATGGACTTCTTTTTCGAGATTGTCGCGGTGCCGCAAAAACGCCGGGTCCATTTCCACGCCTTTATGCAGCAGGTGCACGCGGCGCTTCACGAGGCTCGAAAAACCGGTGTCGAGGATGCTCTCGTCCCGGTGGCCAAAGACATTGCCAAAACCGCTCGATTGCTGTGTTTCGACGAAATGCAGATCAGTGATATAACCGATGCTATGTTGGTGGGGCGGTTGTTCAGGCTGTTGTTTGACGCGGGTGTGATTGTCGTGACGACCTCGAACCGCGCACCCTCGGAGCTGTACAAAGACGGTTGGAACCGCGATCAATTCCTGCCGTTTATCGCATTGATTTCGACGAAACTGATCATCCATCCATTGGTGTCGGACACGGATTATCGTCAGAACCGGCTAGAGGGAGAGCCGCGGTATTTTACACCGTCCAACGCAGCCGCGCGGGCTGCTTTAAATGGGATCTGGACGGATTTGTCTGCGGACAAAAACACTGGCCTGACCCTGATGGTGAAGGGGCGCGCGCTGGACATCGCGTATTTTCACAATGGCGTCGCCCGTCTTGGATTTTGGGAGCTGTGCGGCAAGCCACTGGGTGCTGCGGATTATCTGGCACTGGCGGATGCTGTGAAGGTACTGATCTTAGAAGATATTCCGCGTCTTGGCAGAGATAATTTCAATGAGGCCAAGCGATTTGTTACTTTGATTGATGCGCTTTATGAGGCGGGTGTGGTGCTGATGTGCTCTGCGGCTTCACCGCCTGAAACGCTTTATGTTGAAGGCGAGGGTTCATTTGAGTTCGAGCGGACAGCCAGTCGATTGCGTGAAATGCAATCAGCGTCATGGGGATAAGGTTTTCGCAACAAGAATGCCTTGAGCGGGCGTTTTATTAGAACAACGAATGCGTGCAGTGGGGCTCAGCCGTTGGTTTTGAGCACATCACCTGCAAGATAAAGCGACCCACAGATCAGGATCCGAGCGCCAGGGTGCCGAGCAGCCACAGCCTGTACGGCCGCGAGCGCGTTTGGTGATTGTGTGGTCTTGAACCCGGCGCTGTGGGCCGTTTCAGCCGTTTGCGCGGCGCTCAGCGTGGCTGGCGCGTCTGGGATCGAAATTGCGGTCAGATTGTCTGCGACTTGCAAAAGCGGCGCCATGAACCCCGTCACATCTTTTGTGTTCAGCATTCCACAGACCAGATGCGTGTCGCGTTTGGCCATAGTTGAAAGAGTTCGTGCGATTGCCTGACCGGCGGCTGGATTATGGCCGCCATCAAGCCAGATCTCGCATCCAGGGGCGGCTTCCACCAGTGGACCTGTGCGCAGGCGCTGCATGCGGGCGGGCCAGGATACGTCGGTCATGGCGGCGTCGAAGGCTGCATCGGGAAGATCCAAGGCGCGCAATCCTGCCAAGGCTATTCCGGCATTCTGGATTTGATGCGGCCCGGTCAAAGCAGGCAGCGGCAGATCGAGAAGCCCGTTTTCGTCTTGAAACACCAGCCGGTCGCCTTCGCGCGCACTGTGCCAGTGTTGACCATAGACCGAAAGCGGGGCCCCAAGTCGGGCGGCCTGACGCTCGATAACATCCAGGGCGGCGTCTTGCTGTGGGCCAACCACACAAGGTACATTGCGTTTCAGAATTCCGGCTTTTTCGCCGGCAATTTCGGTCAATGTTTCGCCGAGGAATTGCTGGTGATCCAGATCAACCGGGGTGATCACCGTAAGGGCCGGTGCGTCGACAACATTGGTGGCGTCCAGACGCCCCCCAAGGCCGACTTCCAACAAGGTATAGTCGGCTTTGACACGAGCGAAGGCGACCAGTGCAGCGACAGTGGTAATTTCGAAATAGGTAATAGGGTCAGGACCGTTCGCGGTTAAACACTCGTCGAGAACGGCGCTCAGCGCCTCTTCGTCGATCAACCTGCCTGCCAACCGGATCCGTTCATGAAACCGGGCGAGGTGGGGCGATGTATAGGCGTGCGTGCGAAGACCTGCTCCTTCAATTCCGGCGCGCATCATCGCCTGGGTCGACCCTTTTCCATTGGTTCCCGCGATGTGGATCACGGGCGGTAAATCGCGCTGAGGGTTGCCCATCGCGTCCAATAACGACCAGACCCGGTCCAGCACCAGATCCATGACTTTGGGGTGCAAGTCCATCATCCGCGACAAAAGCGCGTCTGAAGCGGGGGTATTCACGTTTTGGATTTCGGTTGCGCGGCGGGTGTTGCGGCTTCGTCTTGCGGCAAGGCAGGTTGTTCGGCTTTGGGTTCAGGCTCGGGCAATGGCGGCGGCAAATCGCCCCTCACGGCTGGGGGGAGGCCCAGCAACATCCGGGTGATCGTGATCAGTTCATCGCGCATTTTCGTGCGCGGCGTGACGCGATCAAGCATGCCGTGATCCAAAAGATATTCGGCCCGCTGGAACCCTTCGGGCAGCTTTTCACGGATTGTTTGTTCGATCACGCGTGGACCGGCAAAGCAGATCAACGCGTTTGGCTCTGCAATATGCACATCTCCCAGCATCGCATAAGATGCCGTGACACCGCCAGTTGTTGGGTGGGTCAGGACCACGATATACGGCAGACCCGCTTCGCGAAGCATGTGAATCGCCACGGTCGAGCGCGGCATTTGCATCAGGCTCAGAATGCCCTCTTGCATGCGCGCGCCACCGGCCGCCGAGAACAGCACCAAGGGACGTTTGAGCAAGATCGCCCGCTCGGCCGCGGCGATAATCGCATTGCCAACATACATGCCCATGGATCCGGCCATGAATGAAAAGTCCTGTGCCGCTGCAACAATCGGCGTGCGGCCTATCTCGCCCTCGGCCACAAGCATTGCTTCGGCCTCGCCTGTGATCTTTTGGGCGGCTTTCATCCGCTCGGGATATTTTTTCTGGTCGCGGAATTGCAACGGATCTGCGATCGGGTCAGGCACCTCCACCTCGGTAAAAATACCGCCATCAAACAGGGCAGTGAACCTGTCACGCGGGCTGATCCCCATGTGATGGCCGCATGATGGACAAACGTTAAGGTTATCCGATAGTTCACGGTGGAACAGCATTGTTCCGCAATTGGTGCATTTGGTCCAAAGATTCTCTGGGACCTCGCGGCGCGAGAACAGCGAGTTTATTTTGGGACGGACGTAGTTCGAGATCCAGTTCATCGCACACAGGGCCTTCTTGACGCAGTTGTCGTCAGTTAAGGCGCAAGCGGGTGAAATGCAATCGGCGCAGCGACTCGCCAGCCGCAAAACATGTCGAAGGTCTGGTTTACCAGACTCGCTGGACTTTGGCGGACAGATAGCCCGATGTGCCGTTTTCGCGCAGTATCATGCAGAGCGTGGCATAGGCGTCCGGTTGGCTGGCGCGGTGCGGTGTGGAGCCTTTCGTGGTCCGAAACCCCAATGTCTCGATGGTTGGCGATAAAGCGCCCCATTCGATGGTGACATGCGCGGTCTTTTTGCCTTGCTCTCGCATTTGTCCTGCCTTCAACTCCATCTGCCTACCTTTGTTAACCATTGGTGGAAAAAAGGGGCAAGAAAGCGGCAGCGTGAAGAAATTTTGACGACAATCATGCGCTTACGTCCGAACTGTTTCAGCGGGGCGCAGCACCCACCGGACCACCAGCCAAATCAACAGGCTGGTCGCCATATCTTGGACAATCATTGGAACAACGATCTGTGTATCGGCAAAGCCAAATTGGGTCAGGTATAGCGATAAACCAGACGTTTTATCGGGCAATGAGATCGTCAAGATTGCTGCCACATTGTTGGCAAAATGAAAGCCCCATGCGGCCCCAAGCGTTCCCGTGCGGGCCGTTAGATCGGCGGCGCACAGGCCAAAGAGCGTGGCTGCGGCGGCGATGAGACAACCACTCAAGCCTGGCGTGCTGGGATCAAAATGCAAGGCTCCGAACACCAGTGACGGCAAGATCAGCCAAAGCATTGGGCTGGAAAACCGCGCCGCGAATTGCTGTTGCAGATAGCCGCGAAACAACAGTTCTTCTGCGCCGGTTTGCACCAATAACGCCAGTATCGCAAAGGGCAAAAACCAAAGCCAAAGCGTCAACGGCAGGCCCGGATCGACATCATTTGAGGTCAAAAACAGCGCAATCGACGCTCCAAGAAGCCCCGAAGCAATGACAAACGCGATCCCGAAATGTGACGCCGCACGTCGCAAAGGGCCGATTAAACTCAGAGGACCGCGCAGATGCCAAGCGGCGGCACAGATGGCCCCCAGCGCCATGCCAACAAAGCTCGTGAGCATCAACAATGTCGAAGTCGGGGTGCCGCCGGTTTCGATGCTCGCGATCAAGAGAGAGGATTCTGCCTCGCCCAGAAACAGATGCGCCAGCCCAGCCAGCCCCGCAATTGTACCGATATAGACAACCAGAGCTGTGGCCACCCCAACGCCCAGACGCCAGATCGCAGGGCGTTTGGCGGCAGGCGCGATAAAAGCGGCTTGGGCGGCATAAGACATGGCAGATCCATCAAACACAGATATTGGAATCTTATCCACCGGTCTCTCTGGGTGCAATCGCGCTTGTGCAGTGGGGCGCACTCTCTTATCCCAATGCCAACGTCTACTCGGAGGAAAACCGCCATGTCCCGCATTGACAAAGCCAACCTACCCAGCCGTCACGTGACCGAGGGACCGTCACGCGCGCCGCATCGGTCCTATTTCTATGCGATGGGTCTGGGTGAAGACGAAATCCATCAACCTTGGGTGGGCGTCGCCACCTGCTGGAATGAGGCGGCCCCTTGCAACATCGCGCTGAACCGTCAGGCACAGGCTGTCAAGCTGGGTGTCAAGCAAGGCGACGGCACACCGCGCGAGTTCACGACAATCACTGTCACCGACGGTATCGCGATGGGCCACGAAGGCATGCGCAGCTCGCTTGCGTCGCGCGAAGCGATTGCAGATACCGTTGAGCTGACCATGCGCGGTCATTGCTATGACGCGATTGTCGGGCTTGCGGGCTGTGACAAGTCGCTGCCAGGAATGATGATGGCAATGGTGCGGTTAAACACCCCTTCGGTTTTTATCTATGGCGGATCGATTTTGCCGGGCCGTCTTGAGGGCAAGGACGTCACTGTCCAGGATGTGTTCGAGGCGGTCGGCCAACATCAGGCGGGCAATATGTCGGACGCGGCTCTCGACGTCTTGGAGCGCGTCGCCTGTCCGAGTGCTGGCGCGTGTGGTGGTCAGTTCACCGCCAATACCATGGCTTGTGTATCCGAGGCGATCGGGCTTGCATTGCCAAACTCTTCTGGGGCACCGGCGCCGTATGAAAGCCGCGATCAGTACTGTATCGCATCGGGTCAGGCTGTTATGGCGCTGATTGAAAAGAATATTCGGGCGCGCGATATCGTCACCCGCAAGTCGTTGGAAAACGCGGCGCGTGTGGTGGCGTGTACGGGAGGCTCGACCAATGCTGGCTTGCACCTGCCTGCGATTGCTCATGAGGCTGGGATTGATTTTGGTCTCGACGACGTCTGTGATATTTTCCGCGACACACCTTACTTCGTCAATCTCAAGCCGGGTGGCACCTATGTCGCAAAGGATCTCTACGAATCGGGTGGTGTACCAGTTGTTATGAATGAATTGCGCAAAGCCGGACTGATCCACGAGGCCTGCATGACCGCAACTGGCAGAGCGATGGGCGAAGAGCTGGATCAAGTGACCCGCAAAGCCGATGGCAAAGTCATCTACGCAGTTGAGACACCGATCACCGCGACCGGTGGCGTTGTTGGGCTGAAAGGAAATTTGGCCCCCGATGGTGCAATTGTGAAAGTCGCCGGTATGGAAACCCAGCATCAGCGCTTTGTGGGCCCCGCCCGCGTTTTTGAGTGTGAAGAAGACGCATTCGAAGCCGTAAAGGCCCGCCAATATGAAGAAGGCGAAGTCCTTGTGATCCGCAACGAGGGGCCCGCAGGCGGCCCTGGCATGCGCGAGATGTTGGCCACCACCGCCGCGTTGTCGGGCCAGGGCATGGGTAAAAAGGTCGCTTTGATCACAGATGGTCGCTTCTCGGGGGCGACCCGTGGCTTTTGCGTCGGTCATGTTGGACCAGAGGCGGCTCATGGCGGGCCAATCGCTTTGCTGAAAGATGGTGACGTGATAACTTTGGATGCCATAAAGGGCGAGTTGAGCGTGGCGCTCACCCAAGATGAACTGGAAACAAGAAAATCTGAGTGGGCAGGTCCGAGGGAGACGATTTATGCGTCTGGTGCGTTGTGGAAATATGCTCAGCTTGTGGGGGCAACCAAGCATGGTGCGGTTACTCATCCGGGCGCAAGCAAAGAAGCTCATATCTACATGGATCTTTAGGGTGAAACCGATTGGGCTGGTCGCCTTTCTGGCTTTGGCTGGATGCGGCGGCGGGTTCGGCGGGTCAGTTTTGTCGACCTCGAATGGCGGTTATGGCAACAGCCTTTTCGGGGCGTTGACGGGATATGCCGGGCAACGTGAAGCAACAATTGGCGGTGCAGGCGTGAAAATTGCTGGCCCCGAGGGCTTTTGTATTGACCCCAAGTATCGCAAGGCCTCAGGCGACACCGCATTCGTGTTGCTGGCCAGTTGTGCGGCGATCACGGGTTCATCGCGGGCCCAAGCGCCAAGCCACCCCGCGGTTTTGCTGGCCTCGGTTGGTGGGCCGACATCGTCGCCTGTCACAGAGAACTTGAATGATCTTGATGGTTTGTTGCGTTCTGAAACCGGGCGAGAGCTTCTAAGCCGCGCGAATGATCCCAGTACAGTTGAGGTCCTTGAAAGCTTTGCGATGGACGACACGCTGTTTTTGCGGGTGCGCGACACCAGCCCCAACGACCAGCCCGGACTGGCGGATGAATATTGGCGCGCGATCACCGATATAAAAGGGTCGGGAGTGACTCTGTCCGTGATGGGATCGTCGGCACAGCCAATAAAAGCAAACCAAGGTTTGGAAATCGTGCGGTCCTATGTAACGCAGGTCAAAGCCCGCAATGGCGAGGGACCGGCGTCTGAGCCATTGGCCCAACAGATCCCTCAGTCTGTGCAAGCGCAACCTGTGACGCCGCCTTCGATTACCCCGCTGTCTGGGATCGGTATTCTGCGGCGATTGCTGAGCTAAACAAAAGGGCACTGCGGATGATTTTTTCGCGCAAGACCGATGATATCGCCGGGCGCCTCACCAAGTTGACAACCGACCTTGATGCCTTGCAGGATGAGACGTCTTTGCTCAACGGTGTCGCTCTTGAAAAAGCAGACGTCGCCTGCCGAAATCTAGAGCAAGCAGTGGCGCTGCTGAAAGATGCGCTCGCTGTGGCGCACGCGAAGCAAGAGGCGCTGTCGTCGAAAGAATGGGACGCAATCGTCCGGTTGCCGTTGTGGCGCCATGCCACCGATCCAGCCAGGTTCACACAGATCTTAAACGGCACTCAGGTCGGCGGAGGGGTCCGACTGTTTCACGATTGCCTCCGGTCTGAGATTGCGCTCTCGCAAACCGCGCAAACCGCGCAAAACACCGATGCACCCTTTTGTATCAAGCTGGCAGTTGCCGCTTTTGAAGGCAGCTTTCTGTCTCTTGCTATCGATGTGCCGACAATAGTGACTCGACAACTTACATCGACCCATGTGATGCGGGCCACGCTTAATCTTGTGCTGGAAAAGCAAAGCGATTTCTGCATTCGGCTAAATGTTCAGTTTGGGCCGAATATTGAACAGATCGGTTATACGCTGACAGGCGCAGATGGTGCGACTTCGGTCGAATTCGACCTCAGCTATGTGACCGCGCTGGCCGGTCATGTCATCGATAAGATGTGGATTGACGTGATGGTTGAAGCGCCCGCGCAGAACCAAATTGTGCTGCGGGATATGACGATTGCGCATCGTCGCCGTGCAGAAATATAGGCGTTTTCGGCAAAAAAACAGGCGTCAGCGTCTGGCATTGTGCCTGCCATGTTGTGCCTACCAAACTCAGTTGGCCCGGTCAGTTTGCCGTCATGAGACGAGATGTCGGTCTGATCGACACCGGCATGTGACGCTGCGTCCCCGGGTGACAAATGGAATTCCGGGCGGCATCAAAGTGTCCAACACAGGAGACATGCCAATGACTGCTTATCCTCATCTGTTGGCCCCGCTTGATCTGGGTCATGTGACATTGTCCAATCGCATCATGATGGGCTCGATGCACACTGGGCTGGAAGAAAATGGCGACTGGCCCCGCGTTGCACGCTTTTATGCTGACCGTGCGGCGGGTGGCGCGGCCCTGATTGTGACGGGCGGAATGGCGCCAAATGCCGAAGGCGGCGTTTTTCCTGGGGCTGCCGGGCTGTTCACGGCGCAAGACATCGCCAATCACCGCCAGGTCACGGATGCAGTTCACGCCGCTGGGGGCCGGATCGCAATGCAGATCCTGCACGCAGGGCGTTATGGGTACGGGCCCAATTGTGTTGCGCCCTCGGCCCTTAAATCCCCGATCAGCCCGTTCAAACCAACTGAGCTGGATGAAGCCGGCATCGAGAAACAAATCTGCGATATTACCACCGCCGCGGCTCGGGCGCGCGACGCGGGATATGATGGGGTCGAGGTCATGGGCTCCGAAGGGTATTTTCTGAACCAGTTTTTGGTCACCCACACCAATCGGCGCCAGGATCGCTGGGGCGGCAGCTATGAGAACCGGATGCGGTTGCCTTTAGAGGTTGTCAAACGGGTGCGTGCTGCTGTGGGCGACGATTTCATCTTGGTGTATCGGCTGAGCTTGATCGACCTGATCCCGAACGGATCCAGCTGGGACGAAGTCGTCACCTTGGCCAAGGCCGTCGAACAGGCCGGTGCAAGCATGATCAACTCTGGGATTGGCTGGCACGAAGCGCGAGTCCCGACGATCGCCACCAGTGTACCGCGCAAGGGATGGGCTTGGGTAACGGCGAAGCTCATGGGGCAGGTGAACATTCCGGTGATCACGTCAAACCGGATCAACACGCCTCAGGTGGGTGAAGACATCGTGTCTGAAGGGGTCGCAGATATGGTGTCTATGGCGCGACCATTCCTGGCGGATGCCGATTTTGTCGTCAAAGCGCGCGATGGTCGAGCAGCCGAGATTGCGCCGTGTATTGCGTGCAATCAGGCCTGCCTTGATCATACCTTTAGCGGCAAACTGACCAGCTGTTTGGTCAATCCGCGTGCGTGCCATGAAACCGAGCTCGAAATCACCCCGTCTGAGACGCCAAAAAACATTGCCATTGTCGGGGCCGGCCCGGCTGGGCTGGCGGCTGCACTGACAGGGCGAGACCGTGGTCATTCTGTGACGCTGTTCGACAAGGCGGCGCAGATTGGGGGGCAGTTGAACCTGGCCAAGCAGGTCCCCGGTAAAGAAGAGTTTCACGGTCTCGTGGATTGGTATGATCACATGGTTGCCAAACGAGGGGTTGATTTGCAGCTGAACACGGAAGTTACCGCAACAGATCTTGCCGCTTATGACGAGGTGATCCTGGCCACAGGGGTCTTGCCCCGCGACCCTGCGATCCCTGGCCAAGATGGGCCAAATGTGGTTTCCTATTTGGACGTGCTGTCCGGTCATGCGCAAGTCGGGCAGCGGGTCGCGATTATTGGCGCAGGCGGAATCGGCTTTGATGTGGCCGAGTACTTGGCCCATCATGGAGTGAGCCCAACAGAAGATATCGCGGTGTGGAATGCCGAATGGGGCGTTGGCGATCCTCAGATGCATCGTGGCGGTTTGGCCCCCGAAGGCCCGCAGCCTGCCGCCCCGGCGCGCCAAATCACGCTGTTGCAGCGCAAGGCTGAAAAGCTTGGCAAGCGGTTGGGTAAGACGACGGGCTGGATTCATCGTGCAAGCCTTCAGATGAAGGCCATCAAAATGATTGGCGGCGTGAACTACGAGCGTATCGATTCACAAGGACTGCATATCAGTTACGGTGAAAACCACGACCGTCCGGAAGTGATCGCTGTCGATACAATTGTTTTATGCGCCGGCCAAGTCCCTGAACGCTCATTGGCGGACGCCGTGAAGGCCCAAGGCCAGACGCCCCACATTATCGGTGGTGCGGATGTTGCAGCAGAGCTGGATGCAAAACGCGCGATTGATCAGGGCACAAGATTGGTTGCAAATTTGTAAACACATCCTCTGCGGCTGTTTCAATACCTCGAACTATGCGGCAATTACCACGGCACTGTCTTGCCTCGGACCAAGTTCTGCCCAATTTAGCGGTGATACCTGTTTCCGACAGATAACACGGATCGAGGTTATAGATGGACAGATTGACGGAAATGGAGGCCTTTGCCACCGTCGTAGGCCAAGGTGGGTTTACCGACGCCGCGAAGAAAATGGGAATATCTAAATCGGCAGTGTCCAAGCATGTCTCGTCACTCGAGGCAAGATTGGGCGCACGATTGCTCAACCGGACCACGCGCCGGGTCAGTCCCACTGAGATTGGTCTGGCCTATTATGATCGCGCCCGCCGTGTGCTCAATGATGCAGGGGAAGCCGACCAGCTGGTCAGCGCTATGCAGAGCGCCCCGTCTGGATTGCTGCGCATCAGTGTCGCGACGGATTTCGGTGTTGGCTATCTGTCACCTGTTCTGTCCGGTTTCTTGCATGAATATCCCGATATCACTGTCAATATGGTGCTTAGCAATCGGTATGTTGAACTGATCTCGGAAGGCTTTGACATGGCCGTGCGCATTGGTGAGCTGGAAGACAGCACGTTGCGCGCAAGAAAACTGTCGGAAACCAGCAAACGTATGGTCGCCTCGCCTGAATATTTTGCCAAATACGGCTATCCCGAAAAAATCGACGATCTGAACAACCATAAATTGCTGCATTACTCCAACCAGGCGGCGGCAAGTGTCTGGAAAATTACGGCGCCATCCGGTGAGAAGCGGCAAGTCCGCACCAGTGGCTGGCTGACTGTAAATGATGGACAAAGCCTGTTAAATGCTTCAGTTTCCGGCCTTGGCATCGCCTATTTGCCCTCATTTCTGTATTCTGAGGCGTTGAAAGAAGGCCTGATCGAAGAAGCGATGCCCGAGCTGCCGGTCGAAAGACAAGGCATATATGCGGCCTATCCGCCGGGCCGCTTCACCCAGCCCAAAGTCCGGGCATTCATCGACTTTTTGGTCCGTGAATTTGCCGATAAGGGCCCCGATGATTGGTAGTAAGGCGCCAAAACCTCGACGTGATCTTGTTCAATCGGCTCGTATCTGTTGATACGGGCCGTATTTTATTGTTCAATTAGAACGACTTCGACCCGGCGATTGTTGGTGCGACCCTCAGAGGTGGCGTTGGTCGCACGTGGTGCCAAGAAGCCGACGCCTTGCGCAGAAACCTGATCAATATCAACGCCATAGCGCTCAACAATTCGGGATACAACCGCTTCGGCCCGCCGCCTTGACAGCGCGATGTTGCGCTCCAATGTGCCCTCTGTATCGGTATGGCCAACAAGGACAACTCGCGTGGCTGGTGTTGCATTCAGCCAAGCTGCCAATGCTGACAGTGAAGCAAACGACGCCTCCGTCAAATCCGACGCTCCGGTCGCAAATTCCAGATCTTCAAGCACCGCAACGCCGCTTCGCTCCAGCGTGACACCAATTTGAGAGCCCGCGCCGATGCGGCTTGGTGATGCAAACCCAGATTGCGTATTGGCGGTTATGATTTCGATGTCCGGCCCAATCTGAACCAATTGGATATAGCCTGCATCAGCGGCGGTGCTGACCAGCAAGCTAACCGCGCGGTCCGGACCTTTCGACAGGCTGGCGAACTGAAAATCCGACAGATCGACGAACATTGCAGGCGCGTCGGCAACTTCGATACCGAAGCGGAAATCAAATCCACCGCAGTCTTTGGCCGCGCAGGTCACAATTGGAGTATATCCTTGGGCGGTGACTTGCTCGATCAAACCCTCAAACATCTGCGCGGTGGTCAATGGAGCTTGGGGGATCTGCCAAACGCTTCGCGTGACAGTCCCCTCGACAACGCGGCTGGGCACAATGCCATCCGCAAAAATACCAACCGGCAAGGCATAGCGTACCAGCGGGTCGGAACGCCTGACCTGCTCTTGCGCGCCACGTGGCAATTCCAGCTCCAGTGCAGATCCAGTGCCGACAAGCCCGATGAAACACAAGGCCGACACAAAGCATTTTATGGTAATTTTTGTTGCCACATCGGCCTCAGCTCAGTGTCGTTCCCCGGTCGTGATAGTGTTCCACAGGTTGCAGCCCAAGGGAAGAATAGACCCTCCGGGCGGCTTGATTGTCCGTCGTCGTCAAAATGGCGAACCACTTGGCCTGCTGACTGATGCCCAGACTGCCCCTGCGCGGGGCCAACACCGCCTTGGCCTTGTTTGTATAGCACCGATGGTTCGGCCTGATGAACAACATTGGCGGCCAAGTCGCATCTATAATTTCAAAAGGGCTCACCTTGCTTCGGGAAACAGCGCCATAAGCGCGTCGATGGCTTCGGCCAACATATCGGCATCGGTGCCACGCGTGACGACATGTGCACCCATTAAGCCATTGTCGTTAAAAGGGTATGACCCAAATGATAGATCCGGAAACTGAGCTGCAAGCTGACCCAGCGGCCCAGCGATGTCGCCTTCGGGTCGCTCTACACGCAGGCTTTCGGACAGCACAGCGGCGCCGCCTGTGAGGGTGGGCAGAACCGAGGCCACCATGGCCTGAAATATTTTCGGCACGCCGGCCATGACGTGGACATTTTCCAGGCTGAAGCCGGGCGCGCCGCTGATCGGATTGTCGATCAGACGCGCGTCATCTGGGATGCGGGCCATACGCAATCGGGCTTCGTTTAACACTTTTTCGGATTTCGCATAATGTGCGGCTAAGATCGCACGGGCGTCCTCACGCACCGATATCGGTGTGTCAAATGCAGCCGCGACGGCCTCGGCGGTGATATCATCATGGGTCGGCCCGATCCCACCGGAGGTAAAGACTTGATCATATTTGGCGGCAAGCGATTGAACCGCAGTGATAATTTCGGATTTTTGGTCTGAAATCACACGAACTTCGGCCAGCTGGATGCCCTTGGCGGTAAGCTGTCCGGCGAGGAAATGCATATTGGCGTCGCGGGTGCGACCGGACAGAATTTCATCACCGATGATCAATATCGCAGCGGTCGCAGAGGTCATCAAGCAAGCTCCTTGGCATGGTCCCCATAGGGGTGTAGGCCGCGTGTTATGCGCTTTCAATCCCCTCTCATCCCGGCGCGGTTGATCCGTCGTTACAAAAGGTTTCTGGCCGATGCGGTCCTTGATACCGGGCGCGAGGTTACAATCCATTGTCCCAACCCTGGCGCGATGCTGGGACTTGCTGAGCCGGGGTCTCTGATCTGGCTAGAGCCCAATGACGACCCTCGCAAAAAGTTGAAATTTGGCTGGCGTCTGACCCAACTCGATGGTGCAAATTTGGCTGGGATCGACACTGGTGTGCCCAATAAAGTGGTGGGTGAAGGCCTCAGAGCCGGGCTGGTTCCTGCGCTGTCTGACTATACCGATATCCGAGCGGAGGTTCCCTATGGTTTGCGGTCTAGAGTGGATTTTTTATGCCGGGCCAAGGGGTTACCCGATGCCTATGTCGAAGTGAAAAGTGTTACGTTACGGCGCAACACGCCTTGGGCGGAGTTTCCGGACTGTGTGACAGATCGCGGTGCCAAGCATTTGGCAGAGCTGACAAATATGGTTTGCGCAGGCCATCGTGCCGTGATGGTGTATCTGATTCAGCGTACCGATTGTAGCGGATTGCGCATCGCGGCTGATCTGGATCCGGGCTATGCCCGCGCGTTCGATGCCGCCCGCGCCGCCGGTGTCGAGATGCTCTCTTATGGCGCTGAAATGACCCTCGATGGGGTCTGGTTGGACAGGCCCCATGAACTAGACCCCACGTCACGCGCGTGTTGATTCCCTAGTGAATCCCACATACTCCTGATATAAGGCGCGAATTGCAAAAATGAGGTGTCCTGTGGACCATCCAAGCAAAGGCCGTGTGAACCGCGACGGCATCCGCCTTTACGACCCAGAGGATTTCGCAGGCATGTATCAAGCCGGGGCTTTGGCCGCGCGTATTTTGGATGATATCGCCCCGATGGTGCAGCCGGGTGTGACGACTGAAGCGATCGATTCAGCGATCGAGCAGATGGTGCATGACGCTGGCGCGACCTCGGCAACAATTGGTTACAAGGGCTATAAACATGCGTCATGTATTTCGATCAACCATGTTGTCTGCCATGGAATTCCAAGCTCTAAAATATTGAAAGACGGTGATATTTTGAATATCGACGTCACAGTTATTGTGGATGGCTGGTTTGGCGATACCAGTCGGATGTTTGTTGCGGGCAAATTGGCGCGCAAAGCGGAACGGTTGATTGAAGTCACCCATGAAGCGCTGTTCAAGGGGATCGAGGCGGCCAAGCCGGGCAATACATTTGGCGATATTGGTCATGCGATTCAGTCTTTTGTCGAACCGCAGCGTATGAGCGTTGTCCGGGACTTTTGCGGCCATGGGTTGGGGCGAGTGTTCCACGCACCCCCAAATGTGCTACATTATGGGCGCGCTGGAACCGGGCCGAAGCTGGAAGAAGGCATGTTTTTCACGATTGAGCCGATGGTAAATCTGGGACGTCCTGAAACCAAGGTGCTGGGGGATGACTGGACCGCCGTGACCCGCGACAAATCGTTGAGCGCGCAATTCGAGCATTCTATTGGAATTACCAGCGAAGGTGCGGAAATCTTTACGCTTTCTGCTGCAGGAAAGTTCCATCCTACTTACGGCTAAGCAGGTGCTTTCAACACGGTGACATGGGTTCCGCCATAACGGCGGTGATCCAAAAGGGTAAACCCGTCAGGCGCGGCCTGGGGCGCATTTTCTTCCCAAATGATCAAAGCTGCAGGGGCAATCCAACCATTGCGATATGCACAATTAATCGAAAATGTTCCCAATTGAACACCATAGGGCGGATCGAGAAACACCAGATTCGCCGCCGCGCCCCGGTTCTGTGGCATCTTTTTGGCGTCGCACGGCAATACGGAAACCTGGTCTTCGAACTTGGTTAACCGGGTGTTTTCAGCAATCAGCTTTTGGGCGACGCGTCCGTTTTCGACCAGCACCGCGGAAGCTGCGCCGCGCGACAGGGCCTCGAAAGCCAGCGCGCCGGTGCCTGCAAACAGATCCAGAACGATCGCGTCGGTCAAGGGATCGCCAAACCTGCCCCCGGCGAGCGTGTTGAACAAAGCTTCGCGCACACGGTCTGAAGTGGGGCGCAAATGCGCGCCGCTGTCGCCTTTGCCGACGCTGCTCAGATGGAGGCCCTTGCGGCTGCCAGCGATGATCCTCATCCCAAAAGGGATTTGAGAGCCGTTGAGGGATCTGCGATGGTGGCAGCTGCAGGCGATTTGTCCGCCTCGATCAGCCGTTTGCCAATCATATAGGCGCGCGGGTCGTTCATCGCGTCGACGGCGCGCAACGTCTCTCCTTCATAATACCAGACCGACTGAGTTCCGGGTTTGTCACCAGGGCGCGTGACGGTGCTGTCATAACCCGAATTCAGACCTGCAATCTGCAATTTGACGTCATATTGGTCGGACCAAAACCAAGGTTTTGGAAGATAGGGCTTGTCAGCGCCGAGCATATTCTCGGCGACGCATTCGGCTTGATCAATGGCGTTTTGAACCGATTCTAACCGGATACGAGATCCGCGATAAACAAAGGAGGCGCAATCACCCGCCGACCAAATCGACCTGTCTGAGGTGCGGCCCAAAGCGTCGGTGGCGATCCCGTTGTCGAGGGTCAGACCGGCGGCGTCCGCCAGTGCTGTGCCCGGTGTGATGCCGACACCGACGATAACCATATCAAGCGCAAGCTGGGTCCCGTCGGTCAAAATAGCGCCCTCGACCCGTGTTTCGCCAAGCAGCCGGGTCAGTCCGACGCCCTCGCGGATATCGACCCCGTTTTGGGTATGCAGATCGCGAAAAAAATCACTGGTGGCGGCGGCGGCCACGCGTTGCAAGATGCGCTCGGCCATCTCGACCAAAACGACCTGCATGCCCTTTTTGGCGCAGACGGCGGCGGCCTCCAGCCCAATATACCCGCCGCCGACGATCAAGACCCGGGCGTTTTCGGTGACCCCCGCCGCCATATGATCGACATCCGATAAGGTGCGGACCACATGAACACCGCCAAGATTGCCGCCAATACTGGCTGGCAAATGACGCGGGGCTGAGCCTGTCGTTAAAGCCAACTGACTATAGCGGAGCACTGCATCGCCAAGATCTATCGTTTGAGACGCCGGATCGATCCCGGTGACCCGTTGGCCCAGGTGCAACGTGATGTTCTGGTCAGTGTAAAAAGCCTCGGGGCGCAGATACAGACGCTCCAGCCCCATATCGCCAAGCAGGTACCCTTTTGAAAGAGGGGGTCTTTGATAGGGAAGAACGGGCTCTTCGCCGATTAAGGTAACGTCGCCGTCGAACCCTGTCTTGCGCAGTTTGGCAACAAGAGAGGACCCAGCCTGACCGGCCCCGATAACCACGATGTGAGACATGTTTTGACCTTTGCTCTGGTGCGCTTGCATGGCACCCTATATGTGACATCGGCACGAACACAATCCAGAGGAATCACAGATATGGCAATTTCCGCAGGTGACGCACTGCCGGACGCAAGCTTGGTTAAAATCGGCGAAAGCGGCCCAGAAGCTGTCGAAATGGCAGCACTGACCAAAGGCCGCAAGGTGGTTATCTTTGCCGTGCCAGGCGCGTTCACGCCGACCTGCCACTCTGCCCATGTGCCGAGCTTTATCCGCACCAAGGACCAGTTTGCTGCCAAAGGTGTCGATGAGATCATCTGTGTCTCGGTGAACGATCCGTTTGTGATGAAAAGCTGGGGCGAGGTCACCGGTGCAGCAGAGGCCGGAATCACCATGCTGGGCGATGCGCAGAGTACGTTCACCAAGGCGATGGGCATGGATTTCGATGCGCCGCCCGCAGGTCTCGTCGCGCGGTCCAAACGCTATGCGATGTTGGTGGAAGATGGCGTGGTCAAGATTTTGCAGGCCGAAGATGCTCCGGGCATGTGCGAGGTGTCCGGTGGCGAGGCGTTGCTCGCGGCGATCTAGCCGCGGCGCTTTGACAGCGCTGATGCGCGCATGCCATCGAGACGAGCCGGAGCCCCCTGAGTTTACTGGGTTTGGATGATGGTCTGCGTGGGGAACGGGATCTCGATCCCATGCGCGTCAAAGCTGTCTTTGATCGCGCGGATCAGGTCGCATTTCAGCCCCCAATTGTCTGACGCATCGCTCCAGACCCGGACTTTGAAATCCACCGAGCTGTCGCCAAGGTTGGTGACCTTCACAAACGGTGCCGGTGTCACGTGACTGCGCGGATCGGCGGTGATCAGATCCATCAAAACGGTTTCTGCTTTTTTAAGATCGGTGCTGTAGCTGACCCCGATGGTCAGATCGATCATGCGGGTGTCGTAGGCCGAATAGTTCTTGATCGCGCTGTCCCAAACCTGGCCATTGGGAATGGTGATCTGGATATTGTCGAGGGTGGCAATTTCGGTCGTGAACAAGGTGATTGCTTTCACTGTTCCTGAATACCCAGCGATCTCAACAAATTGATCCATCTTGAAGGGGCGAAAGACCACAAGCATGACCCCCGCAGCGATATTGGACAGCGTGCCTTGCAGCGCCAAACCAATGGCGAGCCCTGCCGCACCAAGCAAGGCCACAAGCGATGTGGTCTGGATCCCGAAGCGGTTGAGCACAAAAATAAACGCGAGCGCAAGGATCAGATAGCGCGCGACCGAGCCGATAAAGGTGAACAATGTGTCGTCGATCTCGGGCTGGTCGTCGCCGATATCGCTGAGAAAGGTCCGAACACGTCCCGAGATCCAAAACGCCACGATCAAGATCAGTGCCGCGATCAGCACGTTGGTGCTCAGTTGCAGGGCACGGTCGAGATTGTTGTGGATTATTGCGGTGATATCCTCGGCGCTGAGCATGTGTGAAACTGATCCATTTTGGTCGCAAGTTTAATGTCGAGCTCGGTCAGCCCGCCCGTGTCATGCGTGATTAACGTAACTGTCACCGTTTTGTAAACGTTCGACCATTCGGGGTGGTGGTTGAGTGTCTCGGCGACCATTGCAACCCGGGTCATCCAGGCGAAGGCTTGGCTGAAATTCTTGAAAGTAAACGTTTTTTCAAGGGCATTGCCGTCACTGCGCAAAGCCCATCCAGAGGCGCGCAAAGCTGTAATATCTGTCATTGTGGGTCCTCGATCCGCAGGCGTTTGAACGGGCCGAAATCTGTCATCACGGTATTTTCATGATCAACAGCGCGTCGTTCTTCTTTAAGATAGCGGGCGATGGCATCGGCAAAACCGGGGTCGCGCACCCAGTGCAATGAATGCGTGGTGACCGGCAAATACCCGCGTGCCAGCTTGTGCGCGCCTTGGGCGCCCGCCTCGACAGTCGCGAGTTTATGCGCAATGGCGTAGTCAATGGCCTGATAATAGCAGGCTTCAAAATGCAGGCAGGAGTGGTCTTCGATGCACCCCCAATAGCGCCCATAGAGCGTGTTTCGTCCGATGAAATTGACGGCACCCGCGACGTTTTTGCCGTCTTTCTCTGCAAGGATCAGCACGATGTCATCGCGCAAGGTGTCATGCGCGGCATCGAAAAATGCGCGGGTCAGATAGGGCGTGCCCCATTTGCGCGCGCCGGTGTCCTGATAAAACTGCCAAATAGCGTCCCAATGGTGCGGTTCGATCTGCGCGCCCGTCAGCGTTTTGATGTGACCCCCAAAGGCCTGTGCGGTGGCGCGTTCTTTGCGGATCGCCTTGCGTTTGCGTGAACTGAGCGCTGAGAGAAAATCATCAAAGCTGGCATAGCCGTTGTTTTCCCAATGAAACTGCTGACTGGCTCGAGGCATGAGCCCCATCGCGTCGCCCGCTTTCGCTTCGGCTTCTGTGCAAAACGTGATGTGCAGCGACGAGACCTTATTGTCGACGGCAAGTTGCACGGCGCCCTGGACCAGCGCGGCCTGGCCGACAGCTTCATATCCCGGTTTCACCAAGAAACGGCGTCCCGTGGCGGGGGTGAACGGCACCGCGATTTGCAGTTTTGGGTAATAGGCCCCCCCTGCGTTTTCATAGGCATGGGCCCAGTTATGATCGAAGATATACTCGCCCTGGCTGTGGGATTTTACATACATCGCGGCAGTGGCGACAATCGCATCGTCCAGATGAACGACCAGATAACGCGGATCCCATCCGGTGCCTGGCCCGGTGCTGCCTGATTGTTCCAGCGCGTATAAAAACCGGTGGGTTGTGAACGGGTCATAGGGCCGCCCGGTAGCGGCCTCTGGGCAAGCGCAAGCATCCCAGTCTGCAGCGTCGATGTCAGACAATGTGGTGAGCACGCGAAGCGCGACGTCGGTTTGGGGCGTGGTCATGGCGGCCTTTTGCTCTGTTGACCGACAAATGGCGCAGGTGGCAGGCGGGTCAAGGTCGTGCGGCGACGTAGCCTTCGAATGTGATATTATCCGCAACTTTTCGCGCTTCATTTTCCTGGGCCTGCGAGGTGACGGTCCAGGTCAGAACCGTTGTGCCTTCGACCTTGAGCTGCTGGACGCGTGGACGGTCCAGATCGCGCAGCTCATGGCTGATAAAGCTGGCCTTCACAGCGTGGTAGTCTGGGATCATGCGCAATCTGTCCCGCACAGGGTCCGGCCATTGCCAATCTGGGCCGAAACTGCCGGTGACAAGGCCGCGCGGAACATCGGGCAGAATATCGACGAGCCGTGCGATCATACGTGGATCAAATGACATGACAGCGGCAGGACCTTGATAGCTGTGCAGCGCATGTGCGGTGGCCTGTTCCAGCACGTCACTGTCGCGGTCAGGTTGAGATTTCAGCTCGATCAACAAGGGCGCCTGGCCGTGCACCAGATCCAAGATTTCAGGCAATGTCGGGATGGTGTCTGTGCTGTTTTTCAGCGCAATTTCGCCAAGCGCGGCGGCGGTGTACTGAGCTGTCTGGCCGGTCTGTGCCGTGAGCCGATCGAGTGTCGCATCATGGAATACAACGGCCTGCCCATCCAGGGAGGGTTGCAGGTCCAGCTCGATTCCGTAGCCTGCGTCAATGGCGGCGCGGATCGCGCCGACACTGTTTTCGATCCGGCCCAAAGCGGCATTGTGATAGCCGCGATGGGCCAATGGGATGCGCAGGAAATCATCCGGCAGGGGAATCATGCGATTTCAAAAATACCTTCGATTTCGACGGCGACGCCGAAAGGAAGACTGGCCGCGCTGACCGCAGAGCGCGCATGACGGCCCCGATCGCCGAGCGCTTCGACCAGGAAATCGGACGCGCCGTTGATCACTTTCGGCTGATCGCCAAAATCAGCCGTCGAATTTACAAAACCAGTGAGTTTCACGACCCGCACCAGGCGGTCCAAGTCACCGTCACATGCCTTTTTGACCTGGGCCAGAAGATGGATCGCACAAATCTTCGCAATCTCGGCGCCTTGCGCGACAGTTGTGTCGGCGCCCAGCTTTCCTGGGGTCAATTTGCCATCAACAAACGGGACTTGGCCCGAGACATAGACCGTGTTTCCAACGGTTACGAAGGGGACGTAATTCGCGGCGGGCGCCGGGGCATCGGGCAGGGTCACGCCAAGCTGGGCCAGGCGGGATTCGATCGTGTTCGACATAGGGGACTCCGTTACAATTTTGGATAACCTAGTCGCACCGCGCCGGACCTTAAAGCCCCGATTAGCTTTCGCGGAATGCGCGGCGAAGATGATCCGCCAAAGGTTCGAGCAGATAGGTCATCGGCGAGCGATCCCGGGTTCGGATGAAGGCCTCGACGGGCATGCCTGGGATCAACACCAAGTCGCCGAGCTTTTCCAGCTCGCCATCCAGCGGTTCGATCTCGGCGCGGTAATAGCTTTGCCCGGTGGCCTCGTCCACGAATGCATCAGGCGAGACTTGCATGACGCGGCCCAACAGTTCAGGCGTGTCGTTGGCATCAAAGGCCGAAAACCGAATAAAAACGGTCTGGCCGACGGCCACTTCATCGACATTGATGATCTGGACGCGGCTGGCAATGACGAAGGGGCGATCTTGCGGCACGATATAGAGCAAAGGGTCAGCGGGACGGATCACGGAGCGTTCCGCAAACACGCTCAGATCGTAGATGATACCCGAGACCGGGGCGCGCACTTCGAGTCGAGAGAGCCGCTCTTCCAGCGCACTGCGTTGTTGGCGCAGTTCAGATTCGGTGACTTGAAGATCGCGCAGCCGGGTGATGGCCTCTTCTTGCAGGGATGTGTCGAGATTTAAGAGTTGTAGGTCAATCTCTGTCTGCCGGCCCGCGGATTCGGCGGCGTTTGCTGTCAGCTGGCCAATACTGCCGGCCAGCGAGGCTTGCTCGCGTTGCAGTGCCAGAACACGGTTGGCCTGGGTCAGCCCTCGGTCCAGCAGGCTTTTCTGGGCGTCCAGTTCCTGCTCGATCAGCTCCAACTGACGTGTGATTGCATCGCGTTGGGCAATGATACCGTCGATCTGGCTATTGATTTGGTCTTTGCGGCGCAGCAGCTGCTCACGTTGTTGCTCGCGCGACATCCGGCGGGCATTGAACAAGTTTTGCTGGCCGCGTATCAGGCCCGCGACTTCGTTATCGATCTCGGCACGGGCTGCCAATTCGGGGTCAAAGGTGAGTGTATCTGTAAAATCCCGTTCCGCCTCCATGCGGGCACGGCGGGCCATGACTTCGAAGAACTGACCCTCGACAATGGCCAGGTCGGTGCGCAACAGGGTCGAATCAAGTCGGATCAGCGGCGCGCCGGCCGCGACCAAGTCGCCCTCGTCAACGAGGATGGTTTGAACGACGCCACCATCTGGGTGCTGAACGACTTGGCGGTTTTGGTCGACCTGAATTTGACCTGGGGCGATGATGGCCCCTGCGAGGGTTGCGCGGATCGCCCATGTGCCGAAGCCACCAACGAGCAAAATCGTGGCAAAAACACCTATAAACAAGGGCATACGAGCACCAAGGTTGGGTGAATTCTGGGTCATGATACGCCTCCCATGCCTTGTTTCCGGGCGATATCGGCATGGTTTGCGACCGTTGCTTTCAGAATTTCGTCTCGTGGGCCGAAGGCTTTCGGCCGACCGCCGTCGAGCACCAACAGCAGGTCACACTCCTGGATCGCCGCTGGCCGATGCGCCATGATAAGCACGGATTTGCCTTCGGCTTTCATCTTCTGGATGGCAGAATTCAGGGCCATAGATCCGGAATTGTCGAGATTGGAATTTGGCTCGTCGAGCACCAAAAAGACCGGGTCGCCATACAGCGCGCGGGCCAGTCCGATCCGCTGTATTTGCCCGCCTGAGAGCCGCGCATTGACCGCGCCGACCTGGGTGTCATAGCCCTCCGGCAACTTCAGGATCATCTCATGGGCATCGGCTTTCTGTGCCGCTTTGATGACGGCGGCCTCATCGGGCGCACCAGACAGCCGCGCGATATTTTCAGTAATTGTGCCGTCAAAAAGGTGAACTGTTTGGGGCAGATAGCCAATATAACTGCCCAGTGTGTCCGGCTCGTATTGGGCGAGGGTTGCGCCGTCGATGCGGATCGAGCCCGAAGCCGGGGGCCACAGCCCAGTAATGGCGCGCGCAAGTGTCGATTTGCCGGATCCTGATGTGCCGATAATGCCGATGGCCTGGCCGGGGCCGACATCGAACGAAACCATGTGCAAGGTGGGCGCGGATGCGCCGGGCGGCACAACCGTCAAGTCCTTGACATTGATTTGGGCCTTCGGGCGCGGCAGAGCCGTTGGTGTTTCAAACGGCGGCACTTTGTCGAGCAGGGCAATCAGATCCCGACGGCCCTGGATCGCGCGTTGGATGAGCGGCCATTGGCCGATGGTCTGTTCGATTGGCGCAAGCGCGCGGCCAAGTAAAATTGAGGCCGCAATCATCGTGCCGGCCGTCAGCTCGTTTTGCAAAACCAAATAAGCCCCCAGGCCCAACATCGCGGATTGCAAAAACAACCGGACGGATTTTGTTGTTGACGAAAAACCGCCCGCACGGTCTGACGCGCTGAGCTGTTGGTTCAGCGCCAGATCCCGCAGGGCTTTCCATCGCGCAAACGCTGCGTGGCGCATACCCATGGTGTTGATCGTCTCACCTTCTTTGGCAATTTGTCCGGCCATTTGCTCGGCTCGCCCGACAGAGCCATTGGCCTCTCCTAACGGTGCTGACGTCAGCCATTGGTTCAAAAGGGCGATTACAATCAGGAAGCCGCCGCCCACGACCGCCAGGATGCCAAGCATGGGATGGAAAAGAAAAATTGCCAGAAGAAACAAGGGGGTCCAAGGGGCATCAAACAGCGCTAAGATCGCAGGGCTGGACAAAAGACGCTGGATCGCTTCCAGATCGCGCAGACCCAGCGCGCCGGGTCGCATGCTCGGCAATATGGAGCCGCGCAGAATCGCGGTGAAAACGCGCTGGTCCAAACGATGTTGCAGCCGGGCACCGGCCCGCGCGACGACCCGTCCGCGTGCGAAATCCAAAAGCGCCATCATCAGGTAGAGAAAGGCCACCAGAATCGTAAGGGCGAGCAACGTTTCCTCAGATTGCGAGCCAAGGACGCGGTCATAGATCTGCAGCATATACAGAGGCCCGGTCAGCATCAGCAAGTTTACGAAAATCGAAAATAAAAAGACCGATCCAAAGAGTGGCATATTGGCTCTTCGGATACGACCAAGCTCTGCTTTGCCGGTGGTTAATCTGCGGTTCATTCTGTTTGCCTTCCACGCGCATTGATCTCGGCGTTGTACCCGAATTTCGCGGTTATAGAAGTGGTAAAGCAACCAACCTGTTGCGAAAATGGCGCTACTGCAAAGGGAATGTTCATTTTGATGGGTCTGGGTCTGAAACCTCAACTCTAATCCTAGTTTAATGTCTTCAGTGATATATGTACTCGTCCCGCGTGTTGCTTTGGGTTTGGATTGTTTGTTTTGCTGTTGTTTGAGACCTTTATGAAACGTCCTGCCATTTGGCTTTTTGCTGCGGCAGTGGTGCTGTCGGCTTGTACGACGCCGGTGACCCGCGACGGTGTCAACGACCCGCTTGAGGGGCTCAATCGTGTCACGCATGGGGTGAACAAAGCCGCTGACACGGTTTTTTTACGGCCTGCCGGCCAGATTAATGGGTTTATCGTGCCTGCGCCGGTTCGGGCGGGCATCGACAATTTTGTCGGCAACCTGTCGCAGCCAAGCTATGTTGTGAATGACGTTTTGCAGGGCAAAGTTGATGAAGCCGGTCATAACCTGTTCCGGTTCATGATAAACTCTACGATTGGCGTGGCCGGAGTATTTGATCCGGCCCGGTCTTTTGGATTGGAGGAAAAGCGGTCCGACTTTGGCGAGACGCTCTACACCTGGGGTGTTGGTGAGGGTGTTTATATTGAGCTGCCATTGCTGGGCCCGTCGACCGGGCGCGACACCGTTGGTCGAATCGCTGATTTTGCGATGGATCCTGTGGGCCAGATTGAAATGACCGTATCCGCACGGCAAACCTTGAATAAGCTGCGCATTGCCAAAATTGTAGGAGACCGACACGCAAATGAGCGTGCGATCGATGCTCTTTTGTATGACAGCGCAGACAGTTATAGTCAGTTGAGAAGTTTTTATTTACAAAATCGCCGCTACTCCCTGATGGGCCCGGATGGGGACAGCGTGCTCAGTCCTGATTTGGATCCATTCAATGACCCGTTTGCCGAACCCGTTTCTCCATAAGTTGTCGCGCCGATCTGTGATGCTGGGGGCAGCGGCGGCTGCAATCACGGTGCTTGGATCTGGATCGGCGTCAGCGGTCAGCGCCGATGAGGCGAAGAATTTGGTCGATCGGACTTTGGCAGAGATTAACCGCGTGATTGCCTCTGGCAAAACCGGATCAAGCCTATACCGCGAATTTGAAGATATTTTTGCCCGCTATGCGGATGTTGCGGTGATTGCACGCTCAGTCTTGGGCGCCGACTGGCGCCGAGCATCGGATGCACAACGCCGCAGCTTTACGACGGCTTTCCGGGGATATTTGGCCCGAAAATATGGCAGCCAGTTCCGCGACTATCGCAGCGCGACCATCAATGTGCGCCACGCGGTGCCGGTGAATCGCTATATCGAGGTGCGCGCAGAGTCGGTGCAATCTGGCCGCTCACCGATCGAGCTGACATTTCTTGTGGCGGACCGTGGCGGTGCCGCTCGATTTTTTGACCTTCGGCTGCAAGGTGTGAGCCTTGCGCGCACCGAACGCGGCGAAATCGGTGCCATGCTGGATCAACGACGCGGCAATCTCGATCAGCTGATCGCATATCTGCAAGCCTCATCGTGATTTCGAATTTCGGCGTGACCGAAACGAACATTAATCTCGCGCGATGCTGTGATGATGCACGTGACGCCGCACCTTTTGCATTTTCGGCGCCGCTGATCACAAATTCGGTGGGCGCTACGCGACGTGAAGTGTCATTTTCCATCGCGATTGAGCCTGGGACAAAGGGGCGGGCAAAGGCGCGTCTGTCACGAAATGGTCAAGATCTGATAAAGAGCCGATTTTAACGGGCGCTTGGCGTTGGAACTTGGAGGCATCTGCCAAAAGAATAGTGACGCGAGACTGCTGCTGAGCGGTACGGCTGACCTGAACTTCCCGAAAATCAAAGTCCAAAAAGTCCCCTTCAATATCGAGTGCCGAGGCGGATAGAACCGCAAAATCCGGTTTGAATTGCCGCAGAAATGAAACTGTCTGCTCCCCGACCAATCCTGCGTCTGCGCGTCGCAGAACGCCACCGGCCACAATGACCTCGGCGCTGGGGTTTTCCGCCAGAATTGTCGCAGCGCGCAGGTTGTTGGTGATCACCATAAGGCTGTCATGGTGCAGCAACGCTTGTGCCATCGCTTCGGCGGATGTGCCGATGTCCAAAAACAAAGACGCTCGGTTCGGTATCAAGTGGGCAGCGCTCTGTGCAATGGCGCGCTTTGCGCTGGCGTTTAAAACCTGCCGGTCTGCGTATCCGATATTGGCAACGCTCGATCGCGGCACCGCACCGCCATGGGTGCGGGTCAGCAGGCCCGAGATTTCCATCTCGGCCAGGTCCCGGCGAATGGTTTGAACGGTGACATGATGCTGTTTGGCCAGCGCGTCGGTCGAGACTCGACCGGTCTCGCGCAGGGCGGTCAGGATCATGTCGCGGCGAGACATTTCTGACATGGAACATTTTTCGCAACGAACATGAATCGCACTGTATGACGCGCCAAACGAAAATGGTAGCGTTTCGTGCAAAGGAGACTCTGATGGCTGATTTTGATCTCTTCGTAATTGGCGGTGGCATCAACGGTGTCGGCATCGCGCGCGATGCAGCAGGCCGCGGTTTGCGTGTCGGTCTGGCCGAAATGGGAGACCTGGCGGGTGCAACCTCAAGTGCTTCGACCAAGCTGTTTCACGGCGGTCTGCGCTATCTTGAGTTCTTCAAGGTTCGATTGGTCAAAGAATCGCTGGTCGAGCGAGAGATTCTGCTGAAGGCGATGCCGCATATCAGCTGGCCGATGCGTTTTGTGCTTCCGTTTCACCGCGATATGCGGTTCGAAACGTCAACACCGACGTCTCGGTTGCTCAACATTGTGATGCCCTGGATGAAAGGGCGCAGGCCCGGTTGGTTGATCCGTTTGGGTTTGTTTTTGTATGACAATCTCGGCGGACGAGAGATCTTGCCAGGCACCAAGACCATTTGGTTGCGCAAAGCGCCAGAAGGGGGACCGCTTCAGGAAAAATTTACCAAAGCCTATGAGTATTCAGATTGTTGGATCGAAGATTCGCGCCTCGTGGTGTTGAATGCACGGGATGCCGCGGCCCGTGGGGCTGAGATATATGTGCGCACCAAAGTGCTCAGTGGTGCGCGCGTCGGTGACGCCTGGCAGTTGGAACTGGGCGACGGGCGGGTCGTGACGGCAAAGGCCGTGGTGAATGCAGGCGGCCCGTGGGTTGAAGACATCTTGAAAGGCGTGCTGCGGCGCAACGTGCGCGAAGGGGTGCGGTTGGTGCGCGGCAGCCACATCGTGGTGCCCAAGCTGTATGATCACGACAAGTGTTATTTTTTTCAAGGCGAAGATGGCCGGATCATTTTTGCGATTCCTTATGAGACGGATTTCACCCTGATTGGGACGACAGATCAGGAACACACCGCGTTGGACACCCAGCCTGTTTGCACCCCCGATGAGCAGCAATATCTGTGCGAGTTTGCGTCCAACTATTTCGACACGCCGATCACCCGCGATCAGATCGTGTGGACCTATTCCGGGGTTCGGCCGCTTTATGATGATGGGGCAAGTTCGGCGACGGAGGCCACACGCGATTATGTGTTGTCCCTGGACCGACAAGGCGCGCCATTGTTGAACGTATTTGGCGGTAAGATCACAACCTATCGTCGTTTGGCGCAAGCCGCATTGGCCAAGCTGTCGGACCATTTGCCAATGACGGGCGACTGGACAGCGGGTGTGCCCCTGCCCGGGGGTGACTTTAAAGTCAGCGCCGTCGCGGGGAAAATAGCTCAACTGCAATCCGAATATCCATTTTTGACCGAAAGCTGGGCGAAACGTTTGATCCGCGCCTATGGCACTGATGCCTGGCAGATACTTGGTGCGGCGACGTCTTTGGGGGATTTGGGGCGCGATTTCGGCGCCACATTGACGGAGGCCGAAGTGATCTGGCTGCGCGACAAAGAATATGCACGGACAGCTGAGGACATCGTCTGGCGCAGATCGAAACTTGGGTTGCGGATGGATCGCGCGCAAATCGCCGTGCTTGAGGCATGGTTGCAAACCAAGCCGTCCGTTGCAGCCCAGTAGAAACTGCGGTTAGGTCACATCAAAAGGGAGGGACCGTCATGACATATGTGTTGGCGATTGATCAGGGCACGACCTCGACGCGGGCGATGCTGTTTGACGGCGCGTTGCGGGTCGCAGGGGTGGCGCAACAGGAGTTTACCCAACATTTTCCGCATTCTGGCTGGGTCGAGCATGACCCCGAGGATCTGTGGCGTACCGTGCAGAGCACCTGCGCCGAGGTTCTGGAAACCAAGGGGCTGGCGGCGCAGGACATCGCCGCGATCGGCATCACCAACCAGCGGGAAACAGCTGTCATTTGGGATCGTGACACCGGCAGGCCGATCCACAACGCCATTGTTTGGCAAGATCGACGCACCGCGGCCACGACCCAAGCGCTGCGAGACGCGGGCCATGAGCCGGCGGTGGCAAAGGCCTCTGGTCTGCTGCTCGACCCCTATTTCAGCGCGTCAAAGGTGGGCTGGATGCTCGAGCATGTCAGCGGGGCCCGCGCCTTGGCCGATGCGGGCCGGTTGGCGTTTGGCACGGTGGACAGTTTTCTGATTTGGCGGATGACACAGGGCAAGCGCCATGTCACCGACGCCACAAACGCGGCACGCACGTTGTTGTTTAACATCCGCGAAGGCTGTTGGGATCAGGGTTTGTGCGATATGTTTGGGGTGCCGATGGCGATGTTGCCAGAGGTGCTCGATTGCGGCGCGGCATTCGGCGAAACTGATATGCTGGGCGGCACAACCCCAATTCTGGGAGTGGCGGGCGACCAACAAGCGGCGACGCTGGGCCAAGCGTGTTTTGCGCCGGGCATGGTCAAATCGACTTACGGGACCGGATGTTTTGCGTTGTTGAACACCGGTGATACGCTGGTCACAAGCACCAACCGGTTGCTTGGAACGATTGCATATCAGTTTGACGGGACACCGACTTATGCGCTCGAGGGATCGATCTTTAACGCCGGCACAGTTGTGCAATGGTTGCGCGACGGGCTGGGCATGGTTGACGCGGCGCATCACACCGACGCTTTGGCCGCAACAGCCGACCCAGAGCAGAATGTGATGATCGTGCCCGCGTTTACGGGTCTTGGCGCGCCATGGTGGGACCCAGATGCGCGCGGTGCTCTATTTGGGATCACGCGGGCCAGTGGCCCGGCCGAGTTTGCGAAAGCCGCGCTCGAAAGCGTCGGGTATCAGACGGTCGATTTGATACGCGCCATGCAGGCCGATTGGCAGGGTGGCAGCGAGGATCAAATTTTACGGGTCGATGGCGGCATGACAGCCAGCAACATGGCGATGCAATTCTTATCAGACATTCTGGGCGCACAAGTCGATCGCCCTGAGGTTCTGGAAACGACCGCGCTTGGGGTGGCCTGGGTTGCAGGCATGCAGGCGGGGGTCTATCCCGCCCTGGCCGAATTTGCAAAAACTTGGGCGTTGGAGCGCAGATTCGCGCCGTCGATGGCGGCAGATACGCGCTCTGCCAAACGGGCGATGTGGCACAGTGCTGTTGCCGGAACGCAAGCGTATCGCGGATAGAACATGTTGAACGGATAAAGCTGACGCCCCTGACTTGTTAACCCGGGGGGCGCGGCTTACATCCCCCTCATGAAACTGAGCATACCTTTCCGTAAATCTAGCCCCTGCGTTGCTGTGATCCGTCTGTCTGGGGTGATCGCAAATGGCGGGCGCGGTCCGTTGAACGACGCAGCGCTTTCCAGCGTCATCGATAAGGCTTTCGCCAAGGGCAAACCGAAGGCCGTGGCGTTGATCTTGAACTCTCCGGGTGGATCGCCGGTGCAATCGAGCTTGATCGCCGCACGGATCCGAAGGCTTGCGCAGGAAAAAGACATTCCTGTCTATGGGTTTGTCGAAGATGTTGCGGCGTCTGGGGGCTATTGGTTGGCCTGTGCCGCTGATGAAATTTTTGTTGATGACAGTTCTATTGTTGGGTCCATCGGTGTGATTTCGGCCGGCTTTGGATTTCATGAGCTGATGGCCCGCCAGGGCGTCGAACGACGCGTCTATACCGCGGGCAAAGACAAAAGCATGCTCGATCCGTTCCGCCCAGCGCGTGAGGAAGACATCGACCGGATCAAGGATTTGCAAAACCGGATCCATCAGGCCTTTATTGCCCATGTCCAAGCCCGCCGCGGCGCGAAGCTGGCCGAAGACGAGGACTTGTTCACCGGTGAGATTTGGGTGGGGGCGCAAGCAATTGAGAAAGGTCTTGTCGATGGGATCGGGCATCTGGTGCCGATCATGAAAGAAAAACTCGGCGACAAGGTGCAGTTTCGGGTCTATGGCCCAAAGCGGGGTGTGCTGTCGCGGATTGGCGCGCAGGCGGTCGAAACGGTGCTATCGCAGGCCGAGGATCACGCGCTGTGGGCGCGTTATGGGCTGTAATCCGCTGTGATAAAGGTCGTCACATTTTTTCTGATCGGAATGTTGGTGCTTGCGATGTTCGGCAAGCTGCGGCTGCCTTATGTCGGAAAAGTCGCGCTGCAAAAGCCGCGCAAGTGCCCAAACTGCGGAAAATTTCTCTTCAACAATGATCCGTGCGGCTGCAAGCCGCGCCGCCGCAAAGGGTAATCCATGGTCGTGATGGATTTTGTGTTTGTGGCCCTTGGCCTATTTGTTTTGGTGGGTGCGGGCGATGTGCTTGTGAAAGGGGCGGTGAACCTGGCATTGCGTCTGGGTATCCCGGCGCTTGTGGTGTCGTTAACCATTGTCGCGTTCGGAACCTCTGCGCCTGAACTGCTGATTTCCATTCAAGCGGTGCTGGAAGATGCGCCAGGTATAGCGTTGGGCAATGTTGTCGGCTCAAACATCGCCAATGTGCTGCTGGTTCTAGGGGTGCCGGCGTTGCTTGTCGGTTTAAAGACGGCAGATTGCGACAGCCAACGCAGCTATATCCAGATGCTTGTGGCAACAGTTCTGTTCATTTCGGTGTGTTTTCTGGGGCCGATCACCTGGATGCACGGGCTCATGCTGCTGGCAGGATTGTCTTATATGTTATGGGACGCGTTCGCCGAAGCGCGGGCGCATAAACGCGCGCAAGCCACACCAGATTTGGAAGAACCAGAGGGCGCCGACCCGGATATGAGCTGGGCGAAGATTGGGGTTTTCTTGGGACTGGGCTTGCTTGGGTTGCCGCTGGGTGCGGACTTGTTGGTTGATTCAGCCGTCAATATTGCAACCGCCTTTGGTGTATCCGAGACAGTGATTGGCCTGACCCTTGTGGCCTTTGGGACCTCTTTGCCAGAACTCGCCGCTGTGCTGGCCGCGGCGTTTCGGGGCCATTCTGATGTGGCCTTGGGCAATGTCATCGGGTCGAATATGTTTAACCTGTTGGCCATCATTGGTGTCGCCTCCCTCTTTGGCGACATGGCAGTTCCGCGGGGTTTGTTGCATTTTGACCTTTGGGTGATGGGGGGCGCGTCGCTTGTGCTGATCCCGTTTGTCTTTTTGAGCTGGAACATCACCCGGCTTTGGGGCGCGCTCTTGACCGCGTTTTATCTGAGCTATCTGGCGGTTCTGTTGATCTAAAAGGACACAGCGATGCGCGCAGCTTTGATTACGGGCGCCGGGAAAAGGCTGGGCCGGGACATGGCGCTTTACCTGGCCGCCCGCGGATATGACATCGCGGTCCATTATGTGAGCTCTGATGCAGGGGCGGCTGACACTGTGGCGGCGTGTCGTGCTTTGGGTGTGCAGGCCGAGGCTTTGAAGGCCGATCTTCTGGATCTGGATGCGGCGCAAGAATTGGTGAGCCGCGCGGTTGCGGCCGTGGGGCCGTTGAGCGTGTTGATCAACAACGCTTCTATCTTCGAATATGACACCTTGGACAGCGCCACCCGGGACAGCTGGGATCGGCATTTTCGCTCAAACCTGCAAGCGCCGTTTATCCTGACACAGGGCTTTGTGGCACAGGTGCCGGAGGCCCCACGTGATGCGGGTGGCGAGCCTGTGGCGCCCGGATTGATCGTGAACATGGTTGATCAACGGGTCCGTAAACTCACGCCAGAATTCATGACTTACACCTTGGCAAAGACCGCATTGTGGACGCTGACACAGACATCTGCGCGGGCGCTTGCGCCACGGGTGCGCGTCAACGCGATCGGTCCTGGCCCCACGCTGCAAGGTGCACGCCAGAGCGCCAGTCATTTTGCAGCGCAACGCGCAAACACCGTTTTACAACGCGGGTCCAGCCCCAAGGGCATTTGCCAGGCCTTGGGATATTTTTTGGACGCAGACGAAGTCACGGGCCAGTTGATTTGCGTCGACGGAGGCCAGCATCTGGGGTGGCAAACCCCAGATGTGCAAGGACCGGAATAGGCCGCCACATCGTCGGGCGCAGATTAGGTCAAAAAATTTATCCACCTTTGATTGAAATACGGTGCAAATATGAATTTTTTGTGAACTTAATCAGTGACTTGGCAAAGTCAACAAAAAATTGTGTTTTATTTCAATTACTTAATTTATTGCCAAAAAATTAAGCAGATCGAAGGATGTGCCTTATTTTAAAGGTAAAAGCCCGACCGCGTCCCAATGATCCACCGAGTTATCCACAGATTTTGGGGATGTATTTTTACTTGTAACACTTGCCAAATCTATGCTGGCGGTCGAGACTCACTCTATGTCCCATAACAATTTGACTTCGCCCGACATGGATGCGCCCAGAGTGACCGGGCACGCATGTATTCAGGCGTATCTTCAGACCCTTGATGGGTCGCCAGGGGTGTACCGGATGCTCGATTCCGACAATCGGGTGCTTTATGTTGGTAAGGCGCGGAATTTGCGTGCGCGGGTGTCGAACTATGCAAGGCCATCAGGCCATTCGGGACGCATCGCACGCATGATCAGCGAAACATCTTTGATGATGTTTCTGACCACCAAGACTGAGACCGAAGCGTTGTTGCTGGAACAAAACCTGATCAAGCAGCTCAAGCCGCGTTACAACGTGCTTTTGCGCGACGACAAGAGCTTTCCAAATATTCTTGTGTCCAAGTCCCATGGCTATCCGCAAATCAAGAAACATCGCGGCGCGAAGACAGAACAGGGCAATTATTACGGCCCCTTCGCCAGCGCAGGCGCTGTTAATCGGACATTGAATCAGCTGCAGCGGGTGTTTTTGCTGCGCAATTGCTCCGACGCAATATTCGAGAGCCGCACGCGTCCGTGTCTTCTGTACCAGATCAAACGCTGCGCTGCGCCGTGTGTTGGGAAGGTCTCTGAAAAGACCTATGCCGCGCTCGTCAGCGATGCTGAGCGGTTCTTGTCGGGCAAATCGACCAAGGTCCAAGGGGATTTGGCCAAGCAAATGGCCGAGGCTTCGGATGCGATGGAATTTGAGCGGGCCGCCGCATTGCGAGACCGGATCAAAGCCTTGACCCAGGTGCAGACCACCCAAGGGATCAATCCGCAGACCGTGCCTGAGGCCGATGTCGTCGCGCTGCATCTGGAAAAGGGACAAGCCTGTGTGCAGGTGTTCTTCATCCGCGCCAATCAGAATTGGGGCAATCGCGATTATTATCCGCGCACCGGGGCGGGCGCAGAAGAGGCGGAAATTCTCGAGGCGTTCCTTGGTCAATTCTACGGCGATCGCGAACCGCCTCGGCAAATCCTTCTCAGTCATCGAATCGAAAATGAAGACCTGATGCAGGCCGCATTGACCCAAAAGCTGGGTCGTAAGGTCGAGATTTCGATGCCCCAACGTGGTGAAAAGGCCGAGCTGGTCGAGGGCGCGGCGCGCAATGCCCGAGAGAGCCTGGCCCGCAAGATGAGCGAGAGCGCGACGCAAGGCAAGTTGCTGACCGGGCTGGCCGAAGCTTTCGACCTCGATGGCCCTCCGAAACGGATCGAAGTTTATGATAACAGCCACATTCAAGGCACCAATGCGGTTGGTGGCATGATCGTGGCCGGGCCTGAGGGCTTTTTGAAAAGTCAGTACAGGAAGTTCAACATCAAGGGCGATAGCCTGACACCGGGCGACGATTTCGGAATGATGAAAGAGGTGTTAGAGCGCCGGTTCAAGCGGCTGTTGAAAGAGGATCCAGAGCGAAAATCCGAGGCTTGGCCAGATCTTCTATTGATTGATGGCGGCGCAGGTCAGATCAGCGCTGTGGCCGAGATCCTGGCCGATCTGGGTGTCGAAGATGTGCCGTTTGTCGGTGTCGCCAAAGGCGAAGACCGCGACGCCGGCAAAGAGGAGTTTTATCGTCCAGGTGCACGACCATTTGCGCTGCGGCACAATGATCCTGTGTTGTATTTTGTCCAAAGACTGCGCGACGAGGCTCATCGCTTTGCCATTGGGACCCACCGCGCGAAGCGTGCAAAAGCCTTTACGGCGACACCGCTCGATGAAATCGCGGGCGTGGGTGCGGCGCGAAAACGGGCATTGCTGGCGCATTTCGGCTCCGCCAAAGCGATCAGTCGCGCGCATTTGGAGGATCTGAAAGCGGTTGATGGGATTTCGGCCGCAATGGCGGAAAAAATTTACGATTTCTTCAACTCAGGCGTTTGATGCGAAACTGCGGACATAACCCCTCCCTGAGGGCGATGTGCCACTTTCCTCTGACGCGCGGCCCCGCTACAACAGCGCTATGATATGGACATGGCCGAACATATTGACGATTCTGCGTCTGCTCGCCGCTCCGGGCGTGGCAATCATGTTCTTGTATTTCCACCGGCCTGCGGCGGATTGGTTGGCATTGATTTTGTTTATTGGCGCGGCTCTGACTGATTTCGTCGATGGCTATATCGCGCGGGCTTGGAAACAAGAAAGCAAGTTTGGCGCGATGCTCGACCCGATTGCCGACAAGACCATGGTGGTGATCGCGTTGGCGATTATTGTGGGCTATTCGGGGATGACCCCTTGGCTTGTCCTGCCGGTCACGGTGATTTTGTTCCGAGAGGTTTTCGTTTCCGGGTTGCGCGAATTTTTGGGCGCCGATTCGGCCAAACTGGCGGTCACCAAGCTGGCCAAGTGGAAAACGACGGCGCAGATGGTGGCCATTGCGGTCTTGTTCGGCGCCATGGCGATCGAGCATGGCGGCTCTCTGCCGGGGTTGCATGCGGCGGTTGAATGGATCGGGCTGTTGTTGTTGTGGATCGCGTCTGTGCTGACGTTTCTGACGGGAGCCGACTATTTCATCAAAGCATTGCCATATCTTCAGGGCGCAAAATGACTTTGCGAGTGATGTATTTCGCCTGGCTGCGTGAACGGATTGGTCTGGGATCCGAAGAGCTTGAGACATCCGCCAGAACGGCTGCGGACTTGGTCACGGAATTGCGCGCCCGCGAAGATCGCTATGATCTGGCCTTTTCGGATCTGAGCACCATACGCGTGGCCATTGATCAAGAGCTTGCGGATATGGACGCGTCTTTGGCGGGGGCCCGCGAAGTGGCGTTCTTTCCACCGATGACTGGCGGATAAACGATGCGGATTGCGGTTCAGGCCGAATGGTTTGATCCCGGCGCGGAGCTGTCTCGATTTGTCGAAAGCCGCACCGATCAAGGGGCCGTTGTCACGTTCAGTGGCCTGGTGCGCGATGTCAGTGGTGGCTTGCAGGGCCTTGAGATCGAACATTATCCCGGCATGACCGAGCGCGCGATCACGCAAATCGCCAAGACGGCGCAAGCGCGTTGGGCGCTTGGCGACGTGCTGGTCATCCACCGCTACGGGGTCTTGCAGGTCGGTGAAATCATCATGATGGTGGCCACCACTGCGCCGCACCGCACAGACGCGTTCGCGGCTGCAGAATTCCTGATGGACTACCTGAAATCGCGCGCACCGTTCTGGAAAAAAGAGCTTACAACTGCGTCGGCGCAGTGGGTTGCGGCGCAACAGGAAGACGAGGTCGCGCTGTCGCGCTGGGTCAAAGACTAGCCTCTGGCCGAAAACCCTCAGGGATCGCATCGTGGCCTTCCAGCACCAGATCTGCCATCACTTGGGCGACTTTGGGCGCCATACCAAAACCGATTTTGAAGCCGCCATTGGCGATGAAATGACCAGGCCACAGAGGATGCTCGCCCAATATCGGCGCGCGAGATTTTGCGCGTGGGCGCTCACCCGCCCAGCGTTGCAAAACCGGCGCGTCCCGCAAGGCCGGGCAGATGTTGCGCGCCTTTTCAATCAAGGCGTCGAGCAGACCATCGGTTGTGGCGCCGTCAGTGTATGTCCGCTCAGAGGTTGATCCGATTGCAGTTGTTCCATCTGCATGGGGCACGATGTGCAGCGCGTCCAAGAACAATTGTGGCAGCGCACGGGCGTCATAATCGAGCAGCGCGGCTTGGCCCTTGACCCCGGTGCCGACCAGCTTGCACTTGGCACGCGAAAGCGCATGCAACCCTGCAACGCCCGTTGCCTCGATCACAACACCTTGGCACGGATGATCGCCAAGCAGGAGGTCCGCTCCGACCGCGCGGAGCGCTGTTGCCAACGCCGTACATGCGCGTCGCGGATGCAAGCGCGCGGTCAGGGTGTCTTGGATCATCCATCCGGTTGGCGCGGCAGGGGCCCAGCCGGAAAAGCTGTCATCTGGCACAAGATCCCATTGCGCTTGACCCTGCCACAGCTGCGTGGCGCCCTTGGCGCGCGCGCGCGCCAGTTCCAGCCCGCGCGGATCTTGGATTGCTTGCAGCCGACCCAAGCGGGCATAGCCGGGATCTTGGCCCGAGACGTCGGCGATCTCGGACCAAAACTGCTCGGCCATCAACAGGCTGTCGCGCTGGAACGCCTTTTTCTCGTTCCAATTCTCAGGTGTGTGCGGAGCCAGCGCACCGACGATCCCTCCGGAGCTGCCCGCCCCGATCTGGGCACGCTCGATCAAGCGCACCTTGGCGCCTCTTTGGGTCAAGACCCATGCGATCGACAAGCCGAAGATGCCGCCGCCCAAAACGGTGAAGTCTGCGATTGCCAAGCCTCAGTCTCCTGCGCATTGTGGCGTGTGTTGGGTCAGAGGCTTAGGGCAGATGTGCAGCAAGGACCACCGTTCAGATGTCGCGTGGCAGGGCGAAGTGCCCATCGCCCGACGTTTTGACGATCCGTATTATTCGTTGGATGATGGTGTCGCCGAGACCGCCCATGTGTTTTTGCGTGGCAATGATTTACCGACGCGTTTGGTGCCCGGGTTCCACATTGCCGAGCTGGGCTTTGGCACGGGTCTGAGCTTTCTGTCCGTCCTGCATGCCAGCGCAGTACCGTTTCGATATACATCATTTGAGGCGTTTCCCTTGTCTGTGGATGATATGGCCCGTGCTTTGGCGCCGTTTCCGATGCTCGATCCGACACCTTTGCTGGATATATGGACGGGCCATGGGGGGACATGGCAGCTTGGCAAGGCCACGCTGACCGTGATCGAAGGCGATGCCCGGACGGCGTTGCCCATGTGGACGGGCATGGCTGATGCATGGTTTCTGGACGGATTTTCGCCGGCCAAGAACCCCGAGCTCTGGGGCCCTGATCTGATGCGCGCTGTTGCACGACACACCGCCCCAGGCGGGACATTTGCCAGCTATACCGCTGCAGGCCACGTTCGCCGCGCGCTGCAAATGGCAGGCTTTACAGTGACGCGCAAACCGGGCTACGGCCGCAAGCGACACATGAGTGTTGGTGTATTGGATCCTCTGACATGATAAATAACAACACTTGGTTGGGCATCTGGCTGATGATCGCGACCACAGCGGTTTTCGCCAGCCAAGACGCGATTTCGCGGCATTTGGCGTCTGAATACAACGTCTTCATGGTGGTGATGATCCGCTATTGGTTTTTCGCGGCTTTCGTGATTGCTCTTGCTGTGCGCAAAGCGGGCGGTGTGCGTCGGGTCGCTTTGACGAAGCAGCCGTTGATGCAGATGTTTCGGTCTGTGCTATTGGTGGTTGAGATTTGTGTCATGGTGACCGCATTCACCTTGCTGGGGCTGACCGAGAGCCATGCGGTTTTCACAAGCTACCCGTTGTTGATCGCAGCACTGTCCGGGATCGTTTTGGGCGAGTCTGTCGGGTGGCGTAGGTGGACTGCGATTGCGGTCGGCTTTGTCGGGGTCCTGATCATCTTACAGCCCAGCGGTGGCGTGTTCTCGATCTATGCGCTGGTGCCGTTGGCGTCGGCGTTGATGTTCGCGCTTTATGGTTTGCTGACCCGGTATGTGGCGCGACAAGACAGTGCTGCGACAAGCTTTTTTTGGACAGGAACGGCGGGGGCGGTTGCAGCGACCTTGATCGGCATCTGGTTTCTGGAGCCAATGACCCCCTCAGATTCGATGTGGATGGCGGCGTTGTGCGTGACCGGCGTGACGGGACATTTCACGTTAATCAAATGCTATGAGGTGGCCGAGGCGGGGGTGGTCCAGCCGTTTGCTTTTCTGCAGCTGGTGTTTGCCGCGGCCCTCGGAATTACGATTTTCGGCGAGACCTTGCGTATAAACGTTGCCATTGGGGCGGCTATTGTTGTGGCTGCCGGGCTGTTTACATTGTGGCGCGAGCACCAAAAGCGCGTCGCTAGCGCATCGTAAGGATCTGGGTTGGCGCAAGCTTCAACGGACGCCCGGCCAGCATCATCTGGTAGACCAGCAGCGACTCGGTGATCCGCATGACATAGTTGCGGGTCTCGCGGAACGGTATGTGTTCGACCCAGTCGACAATATCGACCTGCCCGCTGCGGGGGTCGCCGAAACGCGCGATCCAGGCGCGCGCGCGTGACGGCCCGGCATTATAGGCCGCCGCCACCAGGAGGATATTGCTGCCAAATTCCTGGATCTGTTGCAACAAATATTGGCTGCCCAGCCGCGCGTTCAGGTTCGGCTGCGACAACAAATGCGCGGTTTGAAACTGCGCAATACCGAGATCGCGCGCCATCGCCTCGCCCGTGCGCGGCATCACTTGCATCAGGCCAAGCGCGCCTGCCGGGCTGACCACTGTCGGATTGAACTCGGATTCACGTCGTGCAATCGCCAGCGCGAGGGCTGGGTTCACAGGCAGCGGGCTGCGGATTAAATTTGTCACAGGGTGATAGGCCCGATGCAACAGCTGGCCTTCGCCTGCTGCGTATTTGGCGAGCCGGAGCGCGATGAAGGGTTCGTTCAGCGCCAGGACCAGATCGGCGAGCTGTCCGCGTTGGCTGCGCTCCAAACGCTCCGACAGATGCCCGATAAATCGGTTGGCCAGAGTGCGATTGCCGGCTTCGTGCAAAAACAAGCCCGCGCGCATGACGGACGTGCCAAGAAATGTGGCTTCGCGCCAATCGGGGAAGGTTTCTGTTCCAACCAGCGCGGGATCTGTCGCAACGCCTGCCCGCTCCGCGGCAAGCTGACCATAGAAACTGGTTTGATGGGTGGCTGCGCGCAGATAGGCGGCACGAGCCTTGTCGCTGTCGCCCATCGCCTCATAGGCGCGACCCTCCCAATATCCGGCGCGGCCCAGTGAAATGGGCGAGGCGACAGCGGCCTGATGGCGTTGGAAATGACGCAAGGCGACGTGGGGGTCACCGAGCTTGCGCAGGGCAATAAAGCCTGCCAACCATTCCAAGTCACTGTAATTGTTGCCGCGCGGAGCCTCGCCTCGGCCCTGACCGATGAAGTGATTGGCGGCCAGCTGGTAGGCCTCGCGGTTGCGACCGTCGCGCATCAGATCGCGGGCAAAAGACCGTCTGCGGTTGCCCCAGAGTTCGGGGCGACCCAGGGCTGCCGCCGAGGTCGAGCGGTCCAGCATCAAATCTCGTGCATCGTCCGAACGGTTTTTGTTCAGGCGCCACAAATAGCGCTCGTAGGCGAGGCCCGCACCGTTTTGCAAGTCAGCGGGCACAGCCTCAATGGCGGCGTCGACACCGTCTTGGTTTTCGCGCAGCGCGATCCGGGCTTGCGCGGACAGACGCGCGTCGTTGGACACCAACGGGATCATGCGGCGCGCGGCACCTGTGGCGCCGTCCCACAACAGGTTATCAAGCCGATCGGCATGGTGATCGGCCAGAAGGGCGCTGAACTGCGCCAGGAATTTGGCCTCGGTCTCCGCATCCAGACGGAACGCACGCCAGGCGTTCACGATCAGCGCGTCGGCTTGGACGATATTGCCACGGGCTCTCTCAACGGCCGCCAGTCGAAGCGTGCCCTCGCCAGTGCGGGGCGCATGGTCGGCAAAATAAGCCAACACATCCGCAGCGCGGGCCGTGTCGGGGATCGAGGCCTCGCCACGGGCCGCCAGCAAAGACATGCCGGGCCAATCCGCATTGCGCGTCAAAAAATCAAGATATTCCAAAAAGGTGCCTTCGCGTGCGCGCAATTTGGTCCATTGGATGACATCGCGCGCTGGCTGGTCTTGCAATGCGCGCATCGCAGCATTGGCGGTGGTCCAATCTTGGGTGCTGGCGGCTTCCAGACCCTGAACCAAAAGGCGTGGGCGGTCAGATTGCGCATTCGTCGCAGTTGCCATCAAGGTGAGGAGCGCAATCGCGGTCCATTTGATCCGTCGCATCGGGTCTATCCGCCCTTTTGTGCTGTCTGCCTGGCGTGAAAATAGGGCAGATTGCGCCGCGAGTCCAAATGACATTTGCTTAAAGGTCTTGAACAAAGGGGTTCAGGGCGGGTATCCGCCCGTAGAGCGCCGCCCAAACCAAGAAGGAGATTGCGATGTTTAAAGGATCCATGCCCGCCTTGGTGACTCCCTTGAAACAAGGAGAGGTGGATTATGACACCCTCGGTGCGCTGGTTGAATGGCACATCGGCGAAGGCTCGCACGGGTTGGTGCCGGTGGGCACGACCGGCGAAAGCCCGACACTGAGCCATGCCGAGCATGAAGCCGTTGTCAGTGCGGTGATCGAGGCCGCTGCAGGCCGTGTGCCAGTCGTGGCCGGAGCAGGCAGCAACAACACCGCCGAAAGCATGGGGCTTTTGCAGCATGCCCAGCGGGCAGGTGCCTCGGCTGGTCTGGTTGTGACCCCGTATTATAACAAACCGACGCAAGAGGGGCTGATCGCGCATTATACAGCCTTGCACGACGCCTGCGATCTGCCGATTATCATTTACAATATCCCCGGACGATCGGTCGTGGACATGACGCCCGAGACCATGGGCGAGCTGGCAAAGCTGCCCCGGATCGTCGGGGTCAAAGATGCCACCGGCGATATCACGCGGGTCAGCCATCAACGCGCGACTTGTGGGCCAGATTTTGTACAATTGTCGGGCGAAGATGCCAGCGCCCTGGGCTTTAATGTGCACGGGGGGGTCGGGTGTATCTCGGTGACCGCGAATGTGGCCCCGAAACTGTGCGCGCAGTTCCAAGAGGCCACCTTGGCAGGCGACTATACCAAAGCCCTAGAGCTTCAGGATTTGTTGTTGCCGCTGCACAGCGCGATCTTTCTTGAGCCGGGTCTTGTTGGGGCGAAATATGCAATGAGCCTGTTGGGCAAGTGTTCGGACGAAGTCCGCTTGCCTCTGGTTGGGGTTACGGACAAGACCAAAGACGCGTTGAAATCCGCAATGGCGCATGTTGGATTGATCTAGCTATTCGTGTTGGAAAATCCGGCTACGGGCTGCGATGGACTTACTATTTTGACACGGGCCGTTGCGTGATCTCTGCGCGGTCCTTAGATAAGCGCGACGATGGCACAAAGTAAATCAGACCCCAATTACAAGGTGATTGCCGAAAATCGGCGGGCACGGCGTGAATACGCCATCGAGGATGATTTGGAAGTCGGGCTCATGCTGGAGGGCTCTGAGGTGAAGTCGTTGCGGGTGGGGGGCTCCAATATCGCGGACAGCTACGCGGCGGTCGAAAACGGCGAGCTGTGGTTGGTGAACGGCTATATTGCACCTTACAAACAGGCCAAGACCTTCACCCATGAGGAACGGCGGCGGCGCAAGTTGTTGGTCCGTCGGCGCGAACTGTCCAAGTTGTGGAACGCGACCCAGCGCGAGGGAATGACTCTCGTGCCATTGGTGATGTATTTCAATCATCGTGGTCTTGTGAAGATGAAGATCGGGATCGCCAAGGGCAAAAAGTTGGCCGATAAGCGGGCGAGTGATGCCAAACGGGATTGGAACCGCCAAAAAAACCGCCTTTTGAAGCAACAGGGGTAAGCCATCTTCATGATTGACCGGGCACGGCGGACGCCCTCAGGCCGACAGGTCGTGCGGCATTCTGCGAGAGACGGATCGGCACGGACTTGGGGCCTAAAAAGCCGCCATGTCTGGACAAAATTTGATTTCCGGGCGATAGCGATCAGGACCGAAAACGCATCCGGAGCCTAAATCCCATGACTGATGATCCCAAAACATTGGTCTCGACCTCTTGGTTGGCCCTGCATTTAAACGACCCGGATCTGCGGATCATTGATGCGTCATGGTACTTGCCGGACATGCAGCGAGATGCGAAAGCCGAATATGATGCGGCGCATATCCCCGGCGCGCGATTTGTCGATCTCGATGATCTCAGCGATGCCCGCTCAGACTTGCCCAACACTGCGCCCCCGGTCGAGAAATTCATGAGCCGCATGCGGGCGATGGGCATCGGAGACGGACATCAGGTGGTCGTCTATGACGGCGCGGGGATCTTTTCGGCCGCGCGGATGCGGTGGCTGTTCAATCTGATGGGCAAAACCGATGTGGCAGTGTTGGATGGCGGCTTTGGCAAGTGGCAGGCCGAAGGGCACCCAATCGAGGATATGCCCCCAATGATTCGTGAGCGCCACATCACCGTGCGCCGCCGTGCCGGTCTGATCAAGGATGTCACCCAGGTCGCTGCTGCGTTGAAGCTGGGCCATCCGATGATCGTCGATGCGCGACCCGCCTCCCGGTTCCGTGGCGACGATCCCGAGCCGCGGCCTGGCTTGCGTGCGGGCCATATTCCGGGCGCACGAAATGTGCCGTTCAAGACGGTTTTGACCGCAGCAGGCACGATGAAGTCCAATTCCGAGCTGCGCGCGGTTTTTGAGGCCGCGGACGTCGACCTGAGCAAGTCGATCATCACCAGCTGTGGCTCTGGTGTGACAGCGGCGATTTTAAACCTGGCGCTGGATCGTCTTGGCCATGTGGACCACGCACTTTACGACGGCTCCTGGGCAGAATGGGGACAATTCCCCGCACTGGCTATTGAAACAGGATAAAGAGGCATGTTGAACGCGCTTCCGCAACGGGACCCGGATGCGATCATCAAGTTGATGCAAAGCTTTCAGGCCGATACGCGGACCAATAAGATCGACCTTGGCGTGGGCGTCTACCGCGATGAAACCGGCCACACACCGATCTTTCGGGTGGTCAAGATCGCCGAACAGCGGATCCTCGCAAGCCAGAACACCAAAAGCTATCTTGGCCTGGGAGGAGACCCTGCGTTCCAGACCGCTGCTCGCGAATGGGTGTTCGGGTCATCGGTTGAACCGGGTCGAATTGCAACGGTTGCGACACCGGGCGGCAGCTCTGCGCTGCGCCAGCTGCTGGATCTTGCAAATCTGGCGAAACCGTCTGCGCGCGTCTGGATGTCAGAGCCGACATGGCCGAACCATCCCGGTATTGGCGAAGCCATCGGGATGCCAGTGCGTCGCTATGGGTATTATGATCAAAAAACCGGTCAGGTCGCGTTTGACGCAATGATGGCGGATCTTGCGGGCACTGGTCCTGAGGATGTCGTGATTCTTCACGCGGCCTGTCACAATCCGACAGGCGCAGATCTGGATTTGGATCAGTGGAACCTGTTGGCGGATCTTCTGGCGCAGACAGGTGCACTGCCTCTGGTTGACGCGGCCTATCTGGGCTTTGGCGATGGGGTGTTGGCCGATACCACAGGTCTGCGTATTTTGGCCGCGCGTCTGCCGCAGATGATGGTTGCGCTGTCGGGATCCAAGAGCTTTGGTCTGTACCGAGAGCGTGTCGCGGCCGCTTTTGTGGTCGCGCAAACCGCAAAGGTGGCCCAGTTGGCCCAGGCTGGATTGATTTCATTGAACCGGTTGAATTTTGCATTCCCGCCGGATCATGGCGCGCGTGTGGCCACTGAAATCCTGACGGACCCAGAATTGCGCGCCGATTGGGAAGCTGAGCTGACACAGATGCGCATAAGGATCGAGACCAATCGCATCAAGCTGGCCACAGCCCTTGCAGATGCGCTGGGCGATGACCGGTTTGGCTATGTGGCCGCGCATCGGGGGATGTTTTCTATTCTGGGCTTTGACAACGATCTGCTGGTTCGTCTGCGCGAAACCCATGGCGTGTATCTGGTCGAAGATGGTCGGATCAATACCGCGGGCCTGACCGCTCGTAACATCTCACGTGTTGCTGAGGCGATCGCATTCGAATTATAGACCGGCTTGGTCCCAAAACGAACAATAAAGACGCGCCCCGGGAGGAAGGGCGCGCCTTTTTCGGCTTTGTTTAAAAAGGCCTCGGACGCGCAATGTCGTCCGAGGCGCGGCGCAAAGGCGTTAGCCCTTAGAGAACTCCGGATAGGCTTCCATACCCATTTCCGACGTGTCGAGACCGTTGATCTCGTCTTCCTCGCTCACCCGGATCCCCATGGCCACCTTGAGGATGGACCAAACGATAAGCGAGGCTACGAAAGTGAACACACCGAAGGCCACGATACCGGTCAGCTGCGTGAACAAAGAGGCGTCGCCGTTGTAAAAGACCACGGCGATGGTGCCCCAGATACCGGCGAACAGGTGAACCGGGATGGCGCCGACAACGTCGTCGATCTTGAACTTGTCAAGCAGCGGAACGGTGAGAACAACAATCACGCCACCCACGGCACCGATCCACAAAGACCCAAACAGCGTCGGGGCCAGGGGCTCAGCGGTGATCGACACCAAACCTGCCAACGCGCCATTCAAGACCATCGTCAAATCAGGCTTTTTGTACAGAACCTGGCTCAGGATCAGCGCGGTGACAGCACCGGCAGCAGCCGCCATATTGGTGTTGGCAAAGATGCGCGACACGTCAGACACATCCCCCACAGTTCCCATGGCCAGCTGCGAGCCGCCATTGAACCCGAACCAACCCAACCAGAGGATAAATGTTCCAAGTGTGGCCAGTGCGAGGTTTGAGCCCGGCATCGGGTTGATCTTACCATCTTTGTACTTGCCAAGGCGTGGCCCCAGAACAATGGCGCCGGCCAGAGCGGCCCAGCCACCCACGGAGTGCACAACGGTCGAGCCCGCGAAGTCAGAGAACCCTGCTTCGGACAGCCAACCGCCACCCCACTGCCAGGAGCCAGAAATCGGGTACATGAAGCCGGTCAACACGATCACGAAGATCAAGAAGGGCCACAATTTGATTCGTTCAGCCAGCGCGCCCGAAACAATCGAAGCCGTGGCGGCCACGAACACCAACTGGAAGAAGAAATCCGAACCAACCGAGGCGTAATCAAGCGCAGCGTCTGCCGCTGCAACACCCACCGGATCCAGAACGGTTTGACCACCGATGGCAAACCAGCCGTTGAAGTCGCCGGGATACATCGTGTTAAAGCCGACCAACCAGTACATGATGGCCGCGATAGAGAACAACGCGATGTTCTTGGTCATTTGCATGGTAACGTTCTTGGAACGCACCAGGCCGCCTTCGAGCATGGCAAAGCCTGCGGCCATGAAGAAGACCAAAAAGCCCGCCATACAGAACAACAAGGTGGTCATGATATAGGGACCGATTTCGTCGAATGACGGCGCGGCCTCCTGAGCGAACCCAAGACCTGGCACCAACATGGTCGCCGCGGCGAGGGGAAGAACTTTCGTGAGTTTCATACGTAGAATACCCTTTGAATTTGGACAGAGGCGGATCAGAGCGCGTCGTCGTTGGTCTCTCCGGTCCGCACGCGCACCGCTTGGGCGACGTCCAGGACGAAGATTTTGCCGTCACCAATCTTGTCGGTTTTGGCGGTGGTTTGGATGGTCTCGACGACTTGGTCCGCCATAGCGGCCGTCACGACGACTTCGAGTTTCACTTTTGGAACGAAGTTCACGGCGTATTCTGCGCCGCGATAAATCTCGGTATGGCCCGACTGGGCGCCAAAGCCCTTGATTTCGGTGACCATCATACCGCGGACACCGATGGCGGTCAGCGCCTCGCGGACCTCCTCCAGTTTAAACGGCTTGATTGCTGCGATAATGAGTTTCACGGTTGTTACCCTTCCGAATTTGGCAGGTGCCCTTGCGGACAACACAGGTTAGAACGGAATGAACGGATCGGTGGATTCAACAATTTGGCTCAAATTTACAGCAACAAATCGCCAATTTTGCACAAATTTTGCACAAAAAAAGTTAATTGATTAAAAAATAAGCAAACTGGATACTCACCCGACCCTCCAGGTCTTTCGCAATTTTTTGTCGATTCCCTATCTTAACCGGCGATAGCGGTGTAAAAGCAGCGCTTAGAACCAGTAAAAATCTGGCGCCTTCTTTGGGTATGATGACAAGTCTTTAGGCAAGCATCCGGGGCAGTATGACGGATCACGACGACACCACGCCTCCGCAGAATGTGGATCCCAATCGCCCGCGCCGTCGCGGTCTGCGGATTGAGCGTGGCCCTTACGCGCCGCCTGCAAAGTCCAAGGCCTCTTCTGCCGAGACCAAGCGCCCAAACGATGCGCAACTGTCACATCAAGAGCCCAGACTTTCGCATTCTTCACGGGCTGTGCCGAGACCCGGGCCGCCCGCGCCTTCCGCTGAAGACCAGAACCGGTCTGTGGGCCCGCCTCGGATCGCGGGACAAACCCGGGATTGGGCGATGGGGGGGGCTGTTGATTCCATGCCGCCATCGGAGCCGATTGCACCGCCGCCCGATCACAACGATCCGACCCATCAGCCACCGACAATCGGTGCGCAGGCGGCGGCTGTCGCCAAAATCGTAGGGCGGCTCTTTTGGCGGCTGATCCGCTGGACCACATGGATCATATGGTCGTTGTTCTGGCGCGGCACAGTTGTTGTGACCGCTTTGGTGGCGCTGGCGGCACTCTATACAATGTCGATGTTGCCGCCTGCGGTCGAGCTTGCCGACGGTCGGGTGCGCGGCTCGGTCACTTTGACCGACCGCAATGGCGCCGCTTTTGCCTGGCGCGGAGATCAGTTTGGCGGGGTGGTCTCGGTTGATCAGGTCTCGCCGCATTTGCGCAACGCCGTGATCGCGACTGAGGACAAGCGGTTCTATGCACATTGGGGGATCAGCCCGCGCGGTGTGGCATCTGCGGTTCGGATCAATCTGAGCGAAGGTCGAGGGCCCTTGTCGGGCAATGGCGGTTCGACAATCACACAGCAGGTGGCCAAATTGCTGTGTCTTGGCAAGCCGTTCGATCCCAGTGCGGGGATCACCGAGGCCGTGTATGAAGCCGACTGCCGACGCGGTACAGTGTGGCGCAAGCTTAAAGAGGTTCCCTATGCCCTGGCGCTTGAAGGGCGCTATGCCAAAGACGAAATCTTGATGATTTATCTGAACCGGGCCTATCTGGGCGCCGGTGCACGCGGGTTCGAAGCGGCCGCACGACGCTATTTCAACAAGTCTGTCAATGCCGTGACACCTGCCGAGGCTGCTATGTTGGCAGGGCTTCTGGTGGCCCCAACCCGGTTTGCGCCCACCAATGATCTGGCCCGTGCGCAGCGCCGCGCCGCCACGATCGTGCGTTTGATGGAAGAACAGGGTTATCTCAGCCCCCAAGAAGCGGCGCGCGCGCGCGCCACGCCCGCTGAGCTGTCCGAGGCCGCCGACGCCCGTGCGGGGGGATATTTTGCCGATTGGGTGATGGAGACAGGCCCCAGCTATTTGACCCGCGATACGACAGAGGATGTGATTATCCGCACGACGTTGGATCAGCGCATCCAAACCGCCACGGAAGAGGCGCTGGCACATATTTTTGAAACAAAGGTCCGAGAAGGATCGCAAGCTCAAGCCGCAATTGTGGTGATGAGCGCTGACGGCGCCGTGCGCGCGATGGTCGGGGGGCGCAACCTGCGCGCATCGGGCGGGTTCAATCGTGCGACCCAGGCGTTGCGCCAGACGGGTTCCGCTTTCAAACCGTTTGTCTATGCCGCGGCGCTGGATCTGGGATGGCGCTATGATGATCTTGTCCAAGACACGCCGCTGACCCTCGATGTGCCGGGCTCTGGCCCCTGGAGCCCGCGCAACTATTCCAACACATTTGCAGGCCCTGTATCGCTGACCCAGGCGCTGGCGGAGTCGTTGAATATTCCGGCGGTGCGCGTGTCTGAAGATGTCGGCCGCGAAAACGTTCGTACGGTGGCGTCGGGATTCGGTCTGGACCGGGATCTGGCCCTGGGGCCCGCCCTGGCCCTGGGTGCGTCCGAGGCAACCTTGCTGGAAATGACCGCAGCTTATGCCGGCATTCTAAACGGGGGCAGTGCCGTCAGCCCGTATGGCTTGAGCGAGCTGCGCCTGCAAGGAGATGCCGCCCCGTTGATGGACCGCGCCGGTGGTATTGGTGAGCGCGTAATCTCACCCCAAGCCGCCCAGCAGCTGACCTTCATGATGCACCAGGTGGTCGAAACCGGCACAGGCCGACGTGCCAAACTGCCTGAGCATCCGGTGGCTGGCAAAACCGGGACAACCCAGGCGGCCCGCGATGCGTGGTTCGTCGGCTTCAGCGCCGATTATGTCGCGGGTGTCTGGATGGGATATGACGACAACACGCCGTTGACCGGTGTCACCGGCGGCGGCCTTCCAGCCGAAATATGGCACGAAACGATGCTGCGGATTCATGACGGTCTGCAGCCGCTGCCTTTGCCCATGACATTGCCAGTGCCAGGTGCGCTGGGACCCCCGCTGCAAGCTGAAGCTGACAGATCGCAGCCCCAATACCAACAGCCGCAATCCCAGCCGCAAAGTGCGGCCGAACGCATCCTCTTGGATGTGCTTGATGCCATTCTCGGAGGCGACTGAACAAACACCTGCTCAGCTTTGCGAGGCACGTTCGACATGGATCCGAAGCTCTTCGGCTTCGCGGCGGGCATCGCGCAAGCCATCCATCGCGGCGGCCAGCTCGGCTTCGGTTTGTGTCAACCGGTTGGTCAGCTCGTCTTCGCGATACTGCAGATAAGTAATCGCCTGATCGCGCGTTTCTTCCGCTTCGTGCAGCGCCTGTGCCATCTGGTCCAGCTCGCCGATATCGCTTTGCGAGACCCGGGTCAGTCGATTGACCAACCAGCAGGTCGCCCATCCCAAGGCGAACGCAACAACCAGGATGATCGCCGTTGCGATGATGAATTCAGTTCTATTCATTTGCGTCCTCGGTGGGGGTTTCATCCCCGCTTTCGGCCTCGGTGACCAGCCGGAATTCAATCCGGCGGTTCTCTTCTCGGCCCTCTTCTGTCGCGTTATCGGCGATCGGATCCGACTCACCATAGCCCTTTGCGATCAAGTTCTCGGTCAAGATCCGTCGGCTGAGCAAAGCGCTCAATACCGCTTCGGCGCGGGCTTGGCTGAGCCGTTCGTTCATTTCTTCGCGCCCTTGGCTATCGGTATAGCCCGCAATTTCCATCTGTACGCCCTGGCAGTCTTTCATCACATCGGCAATCTTATCCATCAGTCCACGCATGTCGGTACTGAGGCTGGCCGAGCCAGGCTCGAACGTAATTTTCTGAGCGGCCTTGACCGCGTTGACATTTGCAACGCATTCCTCGGGCGTGGGCAGCGCGGCTGCTGGGTCAAGCACCTCTTCATACCGCACTTGCAAGCGGAAATCTTCGCCCTCGCCGAGTTTGCTTGACAAGATCCGGGCAATTTCGGCCTGTGCATTCGCATTGCCTGTGGCGCCGCGCAGCTGAACGAAATCGGGCTGCACGACGAGGCTGCCATTGGCCAGCTGCCCCAAAGCTTCCAGCCCGGCCAACACACGAATGGGCCAGACGTCGGGCAAAGCTTCGTCCAGGACGGTGGCCGAATAGACTTGATCGGTCCCAAACAGAGACTGCGCATAAGCATTCACCGTGGCGCGCTGGGTTTCGTCTGCCACACGGCCGCGCAGCTGGGCCAAACCTTCGGGCGACAAGGTGCTGATGAACTCGGGCACTTGATCCGTGCCCCCCGTGCCGTCGATCTTGACCGGCTCTGGCAAGACCGAGTGGAGCGAGAAGACCGCAGGAAGCGCTGCTTCCAGCTCGCCGATCACGCGCTCGAATTCGGTGCGCTCTGTGGTATCAAGGGCCACCAGTGACACGTCTGCATCCGAAAACGTTACGGTGCCGCCGCCCAGGTCTTGCACCGCCGCAATCGCGGTTTTGACGGCCTCCGCCCAACGGGGGGTCGGCACACCCAACCCGATTGTGCAGTCTGACTTGCCCTCAAGCCCCGCTTGGCTGGCCGCCCGCAAGATTGCGTCACGTGCCTGCGGGGTATCGGCTGAGCACGCATCGAAAGCGATACCGTCACGGGTCTGGGCAAAGCGCAGGGTAAATGGCGTGATCACGGGGCGCGGCGCGGCGATATCCATCGCCAGCTTCAGCGTATCGGGGACCGCCCGACCCAGGGCACTTTCAATTCGGGCCTTTTGTTCGGCAGACTCGGCCAGAGCCGTCACCGACGCCTGCCGGGGTGAAACGGAGATCTTCGAGCGCGGCAAATCCTTCAAAGCATCCAGTGCGAATTCAAGCGCGTCTTCCCAGCCTTCTGGGACGGGGTAGTCGGCGGTCTCGAGCATATCTGTAATCTCGGCCCCGTCATCGAGATCTGCCAATTCATCCAGGATTTGCGCCCGGCCCGTGGCGGTTGGAATAAGCCCGATCAATGAAATTCCATCGCCATTGCGCAAAATCTCGACCGAGAACCGCAACGGATCGAGGCCAGAGGAGTCGACGACATCCATGTGGTCAATCACCCGGTCTGGTGCAATCAGGCGCCCGGCTATTGACAGCGCAAGAAACCGCGAGGCTTCGTCGGGGGCGGTCCCGGTCATTGTGATCAACAACCCATCGGTATCGAGGGATACGAAATCCAGGCCGTGTTCCGCCAAAGCCGCGCGGACTCCGGTTTTGGAGCGCGCCTCGACCAGGCCCGCCAACAAGATACTGGAGCAAAGCGCCAACAAACAGGCCGTGGCAACCGCGGCGAGACGCAAAATAAACGGATTGTGGGGCAAATCAGGACCTTGAGTGGTGGGAGTGTATTCGTTAACGCAATCTTACCTTGCGTCGCAGGATGGTTCAATCACACTTCATGCTCGCGGCACGAAAGACAATTACATTTCGGCGTGGTTTTGCCGGTGGGCTGTGGTTTTGCCAGCCCTCGCCGCTTTGCCTCTTCGCCGCGCCGCGCGCAGGCCGCGCCGGGCTTTGTATTTGCTAAACAACGCTTGCGGCTGCCAAAAACAGCGCGACCAGCAAACCAGTGTCGCGATTGGCGCGGAACAAGCGCAGACAGGTTTCGGGATCGTTTTGATCAAACACCCGCAGTTGCCAAATCAGATGCCAGCCCATCGCCGATGCCGCTGCAACGCCCAAAAACAAGGCCCAGGGATTGCCCAAAGGCCCGAGCGCCATCACCACCGCGGCGGTCAACACCAGCACGGCCGCACCTGTAAAACCGGCCAGCCAACGCTTTGAATGTGCGCCAAACAGCCGTGCGGTCGATTTCACGCCAATCAAGGCATCGTCCTCGGTGTCTTGGTGGGCATAAATCGTATCGTAGAACAAGGTCCAAGCGATTCCAGCCAGGTACAAGACGAAGGCTGGGGGGTCCAGTCGTCCGGTCTCAGCGGTCCAGGCCAGCAAGGCGCCCCAGTTGAACGCAAGACCCAGAAAGACCTGCGGCCACCACGTGAAGCGTTTGGCAAACGGATAGACCACGACCGTGCTGAGCGATAAAATTCCCAAAACAATTGCTGGCAAATTGAAGGTCACTAGCACGGTCAAGGCCATCAGGGCCTGCACAGCCATCCAAATCGCGGCTTGGCGCACCGAGACTTGGCCCGACGGAATTGGCCGGGACCGGGTGCGTGCAACCTGGGCGTCAAATTTACGGTCAGAGATGTCATTCCAAGTACAACCCGCCCCCCGCATCAAGACTGCGCCGATCGCGCACCCGAGGATCAGCCAAAATGTGCCCAAGTCGGGGCCGCCTTGCGTCGCGGCTGCCAAAAATGCCGCCCACCAGCACGGCAACAACAACAGCCACGTGCCGATTGGCCGATCTGCACGACTGAGCCGCAAGTATGGTCGGCTCGCCAGCGGCGCAAACCGGTCGACCCAATTTTCAGGAGCGGCATCTGCAACTTGTCCGTCTGGCGTTCGCGCAGCATTGGTCATAGAAACAGTCCCATGGCAGATGCAAAAATCAGGTTATGTGTTAGCGAAGCGCTGTCGAAGGGGCAAACGGTCCCTTTGACGCGGGATCAAGCCCATTACCTGTTTGGTGTGATGCGCCTTGGGGCTGGGGATGCGATTTTCGTGTTCAATGGCCGCGACGGAGAATGGCGCGCGAAGGTGACTGAAGCTGGCAAACGCGCCGGTGAATTGATCTTGCAAAACCAGACCCGCCCGCAACAAATGCCGCCCGATTTGTGGCTGATCTTCGCGCCCATCAAGAAAGCACGCACCGATTTTATCGTTGAAAAAGCCACTGAAATGGGCGCTGCTCGGATCTTGCCAGTTCAGACCCAATACACCAATTCTGAACGAATCAACCGCGCACGTTTGCAAGCCCATGCAGTCGAAGCGGCCGAGCAATGCGGCGGCACTTATGTGCCGGAGGTTGATCCGCTCATCCGCTTGGACAAAATGCTGACACATTGGGACCCTGAGCGTCGGCTGATGTTTTGCGATGAAGATCTTGCCGGTGCGCGCGCATCGCTGATGGCGGCGGAGCCTGCTGCAAAATGGGCGATACTGATCGGTCCTGAGGGGGGCTTTTCCGCTCCGGAGCGATCGAAACTCAGGGCCTTTGATTTCATAACGCCGGTCAGCCTGGGCCCGCGAATCCTGCGGGCTGATACTGCCGCCGTCGCAGCGCTGACATTGTGGCAAACCGTCTTGGGGGATTGGTGAGCGGTTTCTTGCGCCCCCAGGCGACAGCCGTGCTGTACCGGTGGCGAGAAATCATCGCCGGTGCCGCTGCGCTGGGTGTCGGGCTTTTTCTGACCGCTCAGATTGGCTACGTCCAACAAGGGCTTGGCTGGCTTTTATGTGTGCTCTCGGTCAGTTATATCGTGCTTGGGCTGCGGCGACTGCGGTTCGCGGGATCCGCAGACGCGCCCGGGATGGTCACGCTCGACGAAGGTCAGATCGGCTATTTTGCGCCCAATATCGGCGGTCACATCGATATTGCAGAGCTGATTGAACTGCGGCTGCGCAATGACCAAGGACGGCTCAGTTGGTTCTTGATCACCCCGACCCATGCGTTGACGATTCCACATGATGCGGCCGGGGCGGATCAATTGTTTGATGTGTTCAGCGCATTGCCCGATTTGTCTTCGATGGTCTTGGTCCGGGCTGTGAAATCTGCGCGACCCGGCACAACCAGCGTATGGCGCAACACGACTGTCTCTGGCTTGACAGCGCTGCGGTGACACGACAGGTCTGAGACAACGCCACGTGCCCCGGAGCTTTTCGCTATGTCCATTCCCCAATCAGGTGGCAGTCTCATCGAGAGCCGCGATCAACTGGCCGAGTATCTCGCATCCGGCTGCAAGCCCAAATCAGATTGGCGCATCGGCACAGAGCATGAAAAGTTCGGGTATTGTCAGGATGGGCTGAGGCCTCTGCCCTATGCGGGGGCCCGTTCCATTCACGCGGTGCTCGAAGGGTTGCGCGATGACTATGGCTGGTCACCGGTTCTCGAAGCGGGTCAGTTGATCGGTTTGGAAAAAGATCGGGCGAATGTCAGTCTGGAACCGGGCGGCGCATTGGAATTGTCCGGGGCGCCACTCGAATCGATCCATGAGACTTGCGACGAGGTGAACGCACATTTGCGCGAGGTCAAAGATGTCTCTGAAAGGATCGGTGTGCGCTGGATCGGTCTGGGGGCCGCCCCGATTTGGCGCCATGACGACATGCCTTTGATGCCCAAGGGCCGCTACAAGCTGATGAACGACTATATGCAAAAAGTCGGCACGATGGGGACGTCGATGATGCGTCGGACCTGTACTGTTCAGGTCAATCTCGATTTTGGATCCGAAGCAGATATGGTGCAAAAAATGCGTGTGGCGCTTGCGTTGCAGCCGGTGGCGACCGCGTTGTTTGCAAATTCGCCGTTCTTTGAGGGCAAGCCGAACGGCCATAAATCCTGGCGCAGCCGCATCTGGCGCGATCTTGACCCGGCGCGCACGGGGATGCTGCCGTTTGTGTTTGAAGACGGGTTCGGGTTTGATCGTTGGGTGGATTACGCGCTGGATGTGCCAATGTATTTTGTCTATCGCGATGGCAGATATATCAATGCGCTGGGCCAGTCATTTCGCGATTTCTTGAACGGCGCGCTGCCCGCATTGCCGGGTGAAAAACCGTTGATGAGCGATTGGGCGGATCATTTGACCACCGCATTTCCCGAAGCGCGCATGAAAAAATATATCGAGATGCGTGGCGCCGATGGCGGCCCTTGGCGGCGTTTATGCGCGCTGCCCGCGTTTTGGGTTGGGCTGTGTTATGATCAAACCGCGCTTGATGCGGCGTGGGATCTGGTGAAAGGCTTTGACGCCGAGACCCGAGACGCCCTTCGTATTGCGGCATCGGTGGACGGGCTTCATGCGCAAGTTGGCAACATCAAAATGGCTCAGCTGGCCCGAGAAGCGGTTGCGATATCCGAAACCGGCCTAAAGGCGCGCGCGCGTCCGGGAGCAGGTGGTTTGGTGCCAGACGAGACCCATTTTCTGAACGCGGTTCGCGAAACGCTCGACAGTGGTCAAACCCCAGCCGACGAGCTTTTGGCCCGGTATCACGGAGACTGGAACGGTGATTTGACCCGGATTTACGAGGATTACTCGTATTAACGCAATTTAGATGTTCGGTGTCCTTGTCGGGATCGCTTGCGGTGATCATGCGCCGGTCTATGCTGTCAAACCAAGCCGTTTCGGCATCGCTTGGCGTTTGACGTCGGGAATTTTGTTCTGCCGTGGCGTGTATGAGGAAAAGTCTTCCCCCTGAACTCGGGCCGGTGCCGAGTGGATCAGGCCCAAAAACGGTTGTGTCCTTGGCTGTCTCGTAAAACAAAAAACCAACCACCCGATTACCGGTAATATACACAGCAACAACCACCAGGCGCTGCGATCTTGGTGATGTGAGACGCCATGCGCCAACCGCCAAGCCCGGCGAAATCAGCACAAGCCAGGCCACATCATTGACGAGACCGACATTTGACAAAAAGGCGAGCTGATCAATGAGGTCTGTTATGAAGCCGATAAGGATGGCAAAAGGTTTCTAGAACCAGTACGCGGACTGTCTCGCGTGTCCTGAAAATGTGACGTAAATTTTGAAGCTGCCACCGATTGCCGCGTCAAAACCCGTCATTTTGCGTATTGAATTGTCGCGCGGGTCTTTCAGGCTTTGCAGGGCACCTTATTTGCCTTTGGCGACGTTTTTGCGGTAATACGCCATAATCTCACTCCGGCGGGCTTCTTCGTTTTTCGCATTTTTTGCCAAAATCTCAGGTGGATAAGTTAGCGGCGCATTGCGAAGGTGGCCTTTGGGTCGCAAAGGATTAGGGCCATATTTGTTGTGGCCAGGTGTCCCTGGAAGACACAGGAAAAACGCCATCAAAAGAAAACCAGCCCAGCCGATGATTGAGGTCTGGTCTAAAAAGCCGTCCAGCGTCATCGTGAAAGGCAGGAACCAAATCCAATACCCTGACCGGTTCGTGTCGTGCAGCCGTCGTACTGTCAATGTGAGGCCTGGCACCACAAACAAGAGCAAATACGCGATAAATAATAACCAGATTGTGTCCTGCCCGATCGTATCGGGGCGAATGATCTTGCTTGATGGTACGAAGGATGGGCTTCCATCAGAAAGCACAGATCGAAAGGCGATCAAAACAATGGCGGCAGCGACGGCAAAACCCACAACGTTTTGGTACAAAATGAACCACCAATACTCAGACCGACTGGCACGTCCGGAGAGACGGAAAAGATTGGCATAGCTGCTGCCGATTGCGGCAAAAAAGGTCATCGTCCTAGTCTTTTTTGGCTTCAATCTTTGATTCGGTGCCATTAAGCAGACGAATTGTGTTTTCATGATGGCGGATCCAGATCAATAATCCGAGCGCAGCCAATAAGATAAGCACGTCTGGTCGATTGATACCCCATGCCAATGCCGGGGTCAAAAGCGCCGTCACAAGCGCGGCAAGCGAGCTGATCCGGAACAGCCGCGCAATGGCGAGCCAGATCAAGCAGGCGCCCAGTCCGATGGGCCACACGAGGGCAAGCAATGTGCCCAGATAGGTCGCGACCCCCTTGCCGCCTTTGAACGCCAGATAAACCGGAAAACAATGGCCCAAAAACGCCATGAAACCGGCAAGCTGTGCGGCGTCCTCGCCCAGAACAACGCGCGCGATTATAACCGCAGCCCCTGCTTTGCCCGCATCGCCTATCAGCGTCAGGGCCGCGGCAGCTTTGTTGCCTGTGCGCAAGACATTGGTTGCACCGATATTGCCGGACCCAATCGCGCGCAGATCGCCGAGACCAAACAGTCGGGCAATGACGATGCCAAAAGGAATGGCCCCAAGAAGATACGCCAGGAGGGCCGTGAGGCCGAGCAAGGGAGCAGCTGTGGTGATCTCGGGCATCGGGGTCTCCGGTTTTGAGGTTTCTAGGACGATGACGCGAAAACTTCGGCGCCCCCCACATAGGTTGCGCGCACTTTACCTTGCAGGCGGGCTCCGTCGAAAGGGGTGTTCTTTGACTTCGACTGTAGTTTGGTGCGGTCTAAGATAAAAGGCGCGTCCGGATCGAACAGCACAAGATCGGCCGGTGCACCGACACGCATCCGCCCTGTTGGCAGGCTGAGCCGTTTGGCCGGGTTGAGCGCCATGGCGCGGAACACAGCGTTCAGGCTGAGCTGACCCCCGTGATAAAGACGCAGTGTGGCAGGCAACAAGGTCTGAAGACCAACGGCGCCGCTGGCAGCTTCCTCGAAGGGAAGGCGTTTGGAATCTTCGTCCTGTGGGGTGTGCATCGAGCAGATGATATCGATCAGACCCGAAGCGACGGCATCGACCATGGCCAGGCGATCGATCTCGTCGCGCAAAGGCGGCTTAACCTTAAAGAAAGTGCGATAGTCGCCCACATCCAGCGCATTCAGCGTCAGGTGATGGACCGACACCCCTGCGGTCACATCCAGTCCTGCATCTTTGGCCCGTTGCAGCGCCGGAAGGCTGGTGCCCGCCGAAATCTGGTCGGCATGGTAGCGTGCACCGGTCATCTCGACCAGGGCGAGGTCGCGTTCCAGCCCCATGCGTTCGGCGATCGGAGACACAGCAGGCAGGCCGCGCAGAGTGGCGAATTTACCGGAGGTGACCGCCGCCCCAGCAGAGAGCCCCGGATCCTGGACATGGGCGATCACCAACGCGCCGAGGCCACGCGCATAGGTCAGCGCGCGGGCAAAAACCTTGGGGTCCCGAACCACGGCATCCCCGTCTGAGAAGGCCACAGCACCGGCATCTTGCAGAAAGCTGATCTCGGTCATTTCACGGCCAGCACGATCTTTGGTCAGCGCCGCCATGGGTACGATACGGACAGTGGCCATGTTCTGGGCGCGTTGGATCACGAAGTTGAGTGCCTCGGGGGTATCAATTGCGGGGGTCGTGTCGGCGCGGGTGACAATTGTGGTCACCCCTCCGGCGGCGGCGGCTTGTCCAGCGGTTTTGAAGCTTTCTTTATGGCGTTCGCCGGGCTCACCGATCTTTACCCCAAGATCGACGATACCCGGGGCAAGGCATTGACCTGCACATTCGATCGTCTTGGCCGATCGCGGAATGCGCATCGGGTCAATCGCGCTGATCTGGCCGTCCTCGACCAGAAGAGAGCCGGTGTGTGGCGCGTCGGCTTCAGGATCAATCAAGGTGGCATTGATGAAATGCAAGCTTGTCATGAAAGCTCATCCGGTTGAACCATGCGCGCTCCGGTGTGGGCGGTCTGGACCGCATTGCCGTCAAGTCCGGTCTGGCGGGTCTTGGTGATATTACGATTTGTCACGACGATTGGTCCGGGCACGGGGGCAGGAACCCAAAACCTGATATCAGCGGACAGGTCGATGCGGCGCAGGCCGCTGGGTTTTGGCCATGTGATTTCTGTGCGGGTTCGGGATCTGCCCCCCCAGGCGGGCCAGATCATGCTTTCAGCTCCAAAAGGCCCACATAGCGGGCCTGCGGTGTGGAGCGCAGGGCGCCGCCCCCCTCGGGCAGAGCCAGGTCGTAGATCAGCACCGCTTGGCGCACATACGGGGCGCCCAGAAAAACGGCATCAGCATCCGAAGTATATTCCAGCAGCGGGCGAATATGTCGGTCGATGTCTTCGGCATCGCCTTGGATCAGTTCGACATAATTGCGATCAAGAAACGGAAGCGACAAATCCTGTTCCATCACGCAATACGGCTCGGCATCGTCAACGGTCCAGTGCTGGTCGGCGTAGTTCAAAAACCCCTGTTCAGTGTCAAAATCGCAGGTGAAAACGTGGACCGTTTTGGGTTCAAGCGGCACCGGCTTATCTGGTGTGGTGGGCGCAGACGACAAACGAAATAGACGGGCAAAAAAGGATTTCATCGGATGGCTCCTGTGAGCAGAGCAAACAAAACAATGGCCATCCCAAAAAGCGCCGCGATCAACCTCTTTGAGAGCCCCGCGCGCACAGGCTCAGAGGCGGGCGGCGGGGCGAGGCTGCCCTTGGCTGCATCCGAGGTCAGCGGTGTGAAATCCGGCGCAGGCACGGTCTCATGATAGGTGCCGATCAAGGTCAGTGCTGGGCCGGGGGTAAGCCGAAAAGCCCGCCCTTGCAGCGCATTGGTGCGCAAGACCAAGACATGGCCATCGAGGGCGGACAAACGGTCTTTGTCTGCATCGATCTGGTCCTTTGGAAGGCCCATGCCTTCGGTCAAATAGCCGGTCAAGCCGATGTCTGCCAGATCGCGGACGGCGAACAGGTTTGCGGCGCCCTCGGGGGCCTCGGGCGTGCCCAGCAGCGCATTGGGTGTCGCGGCTTGTGCTTCGTCCCAAGGCAAATTTACCGCAAATACACGGGTCACGCCGCGTTCCCCCCGTGTGATTTCGATCACCGTGCTCATACCAGAACGCCGCTCGGAGCCAAGTCTGTGCTGTTGCGGGCCAGCAGATCCATCGCCGCCATGCGCACGGCGACACCCATCTCCACCTGATCTTGAATCACCGAGCGGTTGATATCGTCGGCCAGAAGCCCGTCGATTTCCACTCCGCGGTTCATCGGCCCGGGATGCATGACAATGGCGTCGTCTTTGGCATGGCCAAGCTTGTCGGCATCCAGACCATAGCGATGGTAGTATTCGCGCTCGGATGGAATAAACCCGCCATCCATACGCTCTTTTTGCAGGCGGAGCATCATCACGACGTCGCACCCCGCGAGGCCTTCGCGCATGTCGTCAAAGACCTCTACTCCCAATTGCGCGACCTGCGCGGGCATCAAGGTCGGCGGAGCCACCAGCCGAATCCGGTTTTCCAGTTTTCCCAAAAGCATGATGTTTGACCGTGCGACGCGACTATGGGCAATATCACCGCAGATCGCGATGTTCAGGCGGTGCAACCGCCCCTTGGCGCGGCGGATGGTCAGCGCATCCAGCAGCGCTTGGGTCGGATGCTCGTGCCCGCCGTCGCCTGCATTCAGCACGGCGCAATTGACCTTCTGAGCCAGCAGATCCACCGCCCCCGAATGTGGGTGGCGCACGACCAACAAATCGGGGTGCATCGCGTTCAACGTCATTGCCGTATCGATCAGCGTTTCGCCTTTTTTCAGGCTGCTTTCGGCCATCGCCATGTTCATGACATCAGCGCCCAGGCGTTTGCCCGCCAGCTCGAAGCTGGCTTGCGTGCGGGTCGAGGCCTCAAAAAACATGTTGATCTGGGTCCGCCCTTGCAATGCGCGCCCATGTTTGTGCGGTTGGCGGTTCAGATCGACATAGGTTTCGGCCAAATCCAACAGGGTGACAATGTCGTTTGGGCCAAGAGGCTCGATCCCCAACAGATGCCGCGCGCGAAATGCCATGAACCCCCCAAAGGTCGAGCGTAATCGGCACGCTTATAGGCGCGACGGGGGGGCGGTCACAAGACCCGGCATTGCGTCTTCGCGATCGGGTGCATAGGATCTTGGGATGGGGACTCAGATCGACTTTGAAACAGCAAAAGCACTTCTGGCGTGGCAAGTCGAGCTTGGCGCGACAGAGGCGATCGGCGATGTGCCAATCGACCGCTATGCGCTGCCTGTGGCCCCAAAGGTTGCGGCTGGTGCAGTCCGGCCAAATGGTGCGCGCGACACAACGTCCGTTCTGCCGGTTGCGCCAGCGCAAGATCCTGTGTCGGTGGCCACAGCTTCGGCTCAGGTCGACAGCCTTGCCGCCTTGCGCGCCGCACTTGCGGCATTCGATCTTTGCGAGCTGAAAAAAGGGGCGCAGAACCTTGTGTTCGCGGATGGCGTGCCAGGGGCGCGGGTGATGGTGATTGGTGAGGCGCCTGGCCGCGATGAGGATGCTCAGGGCGTCCCTTTTGTGGGCAGGGCTGGGCAGCTTTTGGACGCCATGCTGGGCGCGATTGATCTGGGACGGGACCGCAACATCGAAAACGCGGTCTATATCACCAACATCCTGCCCTGGCGCCCGCCTCAAAACCGCGACCCCAAACCGGATGAAATCGCGATGATGCTGCCATTTTTGAAACGGCACGTGGACCTCGCCCAACCTGAGATGATCATCGCGATGGGCAATATCAGTTGTCAGGCGCTTTTGGGGCGCAAAGGCATCACCCGTCTGCGGGGCACGTGGGTCGAAGCACTCGGTTTGCCCTGCCTGCCGATGTTTCATCCTGCCTATTTGCTGCGCAATCCATTGGCCAAACGCGAGACCTGGGCTGATTTGATTGCGGTGCGACACAGGTTGGCGGCGGGTTGATCCTGCACTATTTGTACAAAGATGACAGATTGAGGATGACGACATGAGCCACGACATCTACACGCCGCCCGAGGTCTGGACCTGGGCCCAGGAAAGTGGCGGCACCTTCGCCAACATCAACCGGCCGATTGCAGGGCCGACCCATGACAAAGAGCTTCCCGTCGGGGACCACCCGTTCCAGCTGTATTCTCTGGCAACCCCAAACGGGGTGAAAGTCACTGTGATGTTCGAAGAGCTGCTGGCTGCCGGCTTTTCGCAGGCCGAGTATGACGCCTGGCCCATCAAGATTGGTGAGGGCGATCAGTTCTCCAGCGGCTTTGTTGATGTAAACCCGAATTCAAAGATCCCAGCCTTGCTTGACCGTTCAGGCGACACTGCGATTCGGGTGTTTGAGTCCGGCGCGATCTTGCTGCATCTGGCCGAGAAGTTTGACGCCTTCCTCGGCCCGCGCGAGACGCGCGCCGAGATGCTCAGCTGGTTGTTCTGGCAAATGGGTTCTGCGCCCTATCTGGGGGGTGGTTTCGGGCATTTTTATGCCTATGCCCCCGAGAAATACGAATATCCGATCAATCGCTTTTCGATGGAGGTCAAGCGTCAGTTGGATGTCTTGAATCGTCAATTGGAGGGCCGCGATTTCTTGCTTGGCAATCATTACTCAATCGCGGATATGGCGATCTGGGCGTGGTATGGGCAACTGGCGCTGGGCCGCCAATACGGGGCCGCTACGTTTCTGGATGTCGCCAGCTACAGCCATGTGATGCGCTGGGCCGAAATGATTGATGCGCGTCCGGCTGTGCAGCGCGGCCGCATGGTCAATCGTATGTTCGGCTCCCCTGAGAGCCAGTTGCACGCGCGTCATGATGCCAAGGATTTTGAGACCCAGACCCAAGACAAGATCGGCACGCCCGGCGCATGAGCCGGATCGACGAGGACACAGCGTTCATCCCACTTGAGATTGCCATTCTCGCGGTCAGCGACACCCGGTCCCTGGCCGAAGACAGATCAGGCGATATCCTCGTGACCCGTCTGACCGAAGCGGGCCACAATCTTGCGGATCGGGCGATCGTGACAGATGACCGTGACAAGATCGCGGATCTGTTGCGGGCCTGGATCGCGGATAAAGCAGTCGATGTCGTGATTTCAACCGGGGGGACTGGGCTGACCGGACGTGATGTGACCGTCGAGGCCCATCGCGACGTTTATGAAAAAGAAATCGATGCTTTCGGGACCGTTTTTAGCATGGTGTCTTTTGCCAAGATTGGCACATCCGCGGTCCAGTCGCGCGCAACGGCTGGGGTCGCCGGGGGAACTTACCTGTTTGCGCTGCCCGGCAGCTCAGGGGCGTGCAAGGACGCATGGGACGAGATCCTGAAATGGCAGCTCGATTATCGCCACCGCCCTTGTAATTTTGTTGAGATTCTGCCCCGGCTTGATGAGCACATGCGCCGCAAATGAAAATCTTCAGCGCGGCAAGTGGATTTTTATGAAACCAATTGGTATTACTTAATCCACAACGGTCCAGGGGGTGGCGCCTACTGGGACAATCCCGGCGTCCAGCATCACACGGTTATAGGCCGGATCGTCGTCATAAATGGTCCGGGTTTTCACATCCGGCAAAGTGGCAAATTTCTCCATAAGCCTTACGGGGTACCATGTGACGCCGAGGGTCTCAAAACCAGGCACGCGCGACAGTGATGTCGAGGTGTAGCGGGCGCAATAGGCCTTGGGCGCGGCCCCTGTTTCGCGCACGGAGGCGATGGCTGCATCGGCAATTTCTAAGGAAACATCAATAGTTTGCTCTACAACATGATATGTTGTCCGGGCATGATAATCGAGATAAAAACTCTCCATCCAGGGCGTGAAGCCGTGATGCGTATCATTGCGTTCCGGCGCGTTTGGATGCCGCCAAGAACCGGCGGGATCATACAAAACCCGCTCAGACCCGCTGATCATCAAACCTGTGTGGCCACCCGCGCCTGTGTCATTGCTGATCATCGTAAAAAGGGTGATCGAAGGGTTGCCCGGCGCTTTATAGCTGGCCCGTGCAACCGAGACATCATCGGCCCATTTTGGCTCAGGTCCACAGCCTGTCAGAGCCAGCAGCGCGACAAGCGCAATGATTGGGAAACGCATGGGGTGGCAGCCTTTTTTGCGCGTTTAGCCGTTCACAATTGCAATAAGGATAAGGGCCACAATGATGACGATCACCGAATTGGTGGTGTATTTGACAAAGCCTGCGAAGGTCTTTTCTTGCTCAGTCGTATCCATAGAGCCGTGCTTGTGTTCAGCCATATCAGGGTCTCCTACATCTTGGATATTTGTTGAAGAGTTAGCGTATTTCGAAGCGGCTGTCACCTTTCGAAAACACCTATTGAAACAGCTTTGTGCGGGTGTGGCAGCTGTGCGTCAAGCGCGCTCATGTCACAGCAAAATCTGTCGGCCTTCGAGTTTAAACAACTGTCCTTGGAAGGCCAATCTGGTTTGGCCCTGGCGCGAAACTTGATGACACATCCTGATGCAATTGGCCTGATGCAATTGGCGTTGTTTTTTGTTTTATCACAGCGGCAATGCGGTCGTGTCTTTGATGTTTTCCATGACAAAACTGGCCGAAATATCCGATAGCGTGACCTTTGAAATCAAACGTTTGTAAAACGCGTCATAGGCGGCCACATCGGCGACGCGCACCCGCAAGACATAGTCCAGATCGCCACTCATACGGTAAGCGCCAGTGATTTCGGGCATCACATTCACCGCCTTTTGAAGGGTCTCCATGGCTGTTGCGTCATGTCGGTCGGTTCGGATCATCACCAGAACCGCCAGACCGCAGCCCAGCTTGTCGGGGTCCAGCAGCGCAACGCGGGCGGTGATCACACCGTGGTGTTCCATATGTTTCACCCGGCGCCAGCATGCATTGCGCGACAAGCCAACCAGATCGGCCAGCGCATCCACGGAAAGACTGGCATCTTTTTGCAGGTGATGCAGGAGACGGCGGTCAATATTGTCTACTTCTTGTCGCATTTGGTGGAATATATCCCAACAAATCTCAAAATAGCAATAAGATTTGGGACGTATGTTTGGCCATCAGGTCCTAATCTGAGATCAGAACTCAGCCGGAGCACACCATGACAGATACGCCCGATTCCTCCACGTCCAGCCGAAACCCGCTTAGAGCGATTTTTCTCGACCATCCGGCTTCGGTAGATGAGACATTTGCCGAACATTTTTGCTTTGCGCTAACGTTTTCTTTCTGGTTGTTTTGCGCGGCATGTGCTGCGCTGGTTCACGCCGTGATCCCGTGTTTGTTCGAAAAAACCGGCAGTAACATCATTCGTCGTCTCTATGCCAAGATCGCCCGTCGCAGCGTGACCGAGTCGTAAATGTGCCAGATCGCAGTCTATTTGGGCCCGGCGATCGTGCTCGAAGACATCATCGTCAACTCGGCGCATTTGCCGCTAAAATGCGCCCGCGCTGGCCTTGAGCTGATAGAGCCACGCCCCATCCTTGCGACGGGTGCGTGTCGTCTCGCCCAAGTGATGCAAATGGTTCAGGTGGCCAACCGCCTCGGCCAGCGCCAAGCCGTATTCACCGCTCTGAATCTCGCGTTTGAACAGTGGCTGGAAACATTCATGGGCTGTGCGCGGGGTTGCCAGGTGCAAGCGCAGGCGCTGCAGCGCGCTGTGATGGTTTTCGGACATCTGCTGCAGCCGCATTGGAAGGCCGGTGAACGGCAGCTTGTGGCCCGGCAGGATCAGCTGGTCGGATGTCGCGAAGCGGTCCAGACGTGTGCAGGATTCGATCCAATCCGCGACGGGATCGGCGTCAGGCTCGGTCGCGTAAACGCCAAGATTTGGCGAAATCATCGACAGCAATTGGTCGCCGCCGATCACCAACGCGCCCGAGACATCCCATAAGGTTGCATGCTCGGGTGCATGGCCATGACCCATGTGAACCAGCCAATCGCGCCCTGCCAGATGCAGGGTTTGTCCTTCCGTCAGCCGTTTGAATCCCAGCGGCAGGGGACTGACGACATCGGCAAAATTGAATGGACGCTCGCTGGCGCGCTTTGCATAAAGACCCGGATCCATGCCCGCGCTGCGCCAGAAGGCAAGTGTTTCGGGCAAAGGAACGGTTTGCTCATCGAGGATCAGCATCCGGGCTGTCAGCCATGCGGTGCGGGTTGTCAAAAGCTCCGCGCCATGCGTGCGTTGGAACCATCCGGCAAGGCCGATATGGTCGGGATGATGGTGGGTGACCAGCACCCGGGCCACGGGTCGCCCGGCCAGAGGGCCGTCCAAAAGCTCCTGCCACAGATCCCGTGTTTTGCGGGTGTCAAGGCCGGTATCAACAAGGGTCCAGCCGTCCTCATCTGCCAGTGCGAAGACGTTTACGTGATCGAGCTTCATCGGCAAGGGCAGCCGCGCCCAATAAACACCGCTGGCGATCTCGATCACCTCCCCTGGCGCTGGGGGTGTGTCGATCGGCATGCGGATTGGGGTCGGCATCTCAGGCTGCGTCTTCGTCATACCCCCCGACATCGCCGACTTGGGCCTTTGCGACAAGTGAAAACGCCTCAGGCAGAACAGTTTCACGCAAAAGTCTGCAACTGGCGCAAGCCTGGGATCTGCCAGTGCGGCCTGCACATGTTACGGACGGCCCAGAACACGTGCAAACAATCGCAGATAAGCAACAGCCCCTGCAAAGCGCGCGTTCATATCTTGTCCAGCGACCATCTTGTTCGTCGTTTCGCGCAAGCTCTCAGCGGCTTAACAAACCAATCCGGGGCCAGTTCGGGGCCAGGTTGAGAATTATGGTGCGGGCCGCTTGCACGCCAGGGCGCATGGTGCGCAATATATGCGGCGGGTATCGGCGTGATCTGCAATCGAACCCCAACGCCCCGCGCAAAGGCTGGCTTTTGTTCGCCATAGGCCGCCAAAGTGCTGAGGTTCCGCCCTCCCCCGCTCCGTAATTCTTGATATGGGGCTTTGGTCTTGAATCTGGCGCCGCGGTGCAAGCCCCTGCGTGCAGACTTTGTCCGCGCTTTCAAGCACGGCGGCCACCAGATCTGGGCTGGCGTCGATGGTAACCGTCCGATAAGCGTGACGGCGTCTGGGCATGTCGCCCAGAAAGACGCGGCGTCACCAACTGGATGGCTGAAATGGCAAGGCACGATCAGAAAACAGAGCGGCTGATCGAGACCCCGACCGATGTGGCCCGCGCAGCAGATTTGCTGCGGGCCGGTCGGTTGGTGGCCTTTCCGACCGAGACAGTCTATGGGCTTGGCGCAAATGCCACCGATGACCGCGCCGTGGCCGAAATTTATGCCGCCAAGGGCCGACCCAGTTTCAACCCTCTGATTGTCCATCTGCCCGATTGCGACGCTGCGGCGAAATACGGTGTCATGGGGCCGGTGGCGCGCAAATTGGCCGATGCGTTTTGGCCAGGGCCGCTGAGCTTGGTTCTGACATGTCGATCCGAACATCCGGTTTCCAAGCTGGTCACCGCAGGCCTGCCCAGCGTTGCGATCCGGGTGCCAGAGCTGCCTTTGGCGCGAGATCTGTTACAACGCGCAGCAGTGCCGATTGCCGCCCCTTCGGCCAATCTATCTGGCAAAATCAGCCCGACCCGTGCGTCGCATGTGCGCGATGCGCTCGCGGGTCGGATCGCTGCAGTGCTGGACGGCGGCGACTGCGCGGTCGGGCTGGAATCGACAATTCTTGATCTGACGGCAGATAAGCCGCACTTGCTGCGCCCCGGTGGGATCAGCGTTGAACAGATCGAGACGGTAATCGGGTGCACGCTGGAGCAAGGCGTGACGGGCGCTGTGCGACCAATCTCTCCGGGTTTGCTGGCGTCTCATTATGCGCCGGGCGCAGCGGTTGTGCTGTCGCAAAACACCCGGCCGGAGGGCGCTTTATGGTTGGGGTTTGGGCCGGACTGCCCAAGCGCGGACCTCACCCTCAGCGCCACTGGGGATCTGATCGAAGCCGCCGCCAACCTGTTCGAAGCCTTGCACCATCTGGATGCCATGGCCCGGGATGGGCAAATAATCGCAGTGGCTCCCATCCCAACCACCGGACTTGGCCTTGCAATCAATGACAGATTGAACAGGGCCGCCGCGCCAAGGAATTAAGCTGTGCCACCCGTGCTTGACAATAACAGGGGATTGATCCCAAGCACCGCCAAAGCGGCTTCCCATTTTCCACCGGAGTCGCGGTCAAACAAAAGTGTGTCAGGCGCTTTGGCCGTCAGCCACCCGTTTTCTTGCAGCTCTGCTTCGAGCTGTCCGGGCCCCCAGCCCGCATAGCCGAGAGCCAGCAGGCATTTGTCAGGGCCCTTGCCAACCGCGATATCCTCCAAGATGTCCATGGTTGCGGTCATACCAACTGTGTCTGAAACATCGAGCGTCGAATCGTTGGCTTTGTAATCCTGAGAATGCAGCACGAAGCCGCGGCCGTTCTCGACTGGCCCGCCGAAATGCACGGGCATGGGCTGTAACGCATCGGTTGGCTTGACACCGATCTGTTCAAGCAAGCCCTTCAACGGCAGCTCTGGCGCAGGCTTGTTGATGATCAGGCCCATCGCACCCTCGTCGGAATGCGAACATAAATAGATCACCGCCTGGGCAAAGCGGGGGTCTTTCATGTCGGGCATGGCGATCAGCAATTGACCTGTCAGGTCATCGGGGGCGATGGCTTTGTTCATAGTCTCTACAGTGGGGATGTCGGCGCTCAGGATCAAGGGACAGAGCTGCGACGCTTAGACTTTGGTTACAAAGCCTGTCGGCTTTGTGATTTCCCAACCTGGCGCCTGTGCATAAGGTGTGCATGATGAATATGACGCGTGTGCTCACTCATTTGGCGGCTGTTGTTGCCGTCGCTTGCTGGCCCGGTTTGGCCCCGGCGCAATCCGGCCATGGCTCTGATGTGGTGTCGGTCCAGCTGATCCCAGGCTGGCGGACCGACACAGGCACGCATATGACGGCGCTTCGGATCCGTCTTGCGCCGGGGTGGAAAACCTATTGGCGCGCGCCAGGTGAGGCCGGGCTCCCGCCGGTGATCGATTGGGACAAATCGCGCAATCTGGCGGACGCCCTGATCCGGTTTCCGCAACCCGAAGTGTATGAAAAAAACGGGTTTCGCACAATCGGCTACAGCCGTGAAGTTGTCTTGCCGATCGAGCTGACGCCTGAGGATGGCGATGCTGCGATTGTGATTGATAGCGTGCTTGAAATCGGTGTGTGTGAAGACATCTGCATGCCAACGGTGATGCGGATCAAAGCGACCCTGCCGCGATCAGGACACCAATCGCCCGAGATCATGCAGGCATTGGCCTCCGAACCGCGCCGAATTGCTGCACAGCCTGCCTGCCAGTTGAGCCTTATTTCGGATGGCGTGCGTCTGACCGCGCGATTGCCGCGGTTGTCCATGATCACCGGATCAATGGTGGCCATTGCAGAAGTGTCTGACCCGCGGGTGTGGGTGTCTGAAACAACCTTGTCGCGCGATGGCCGTCAGGTGGTTGCAACGGTGGATTTTGTCCCACCGCATGGGGCGGCATTGGTGTTTGACCGTTCTCGCTTGCGCATGACTGTCTTGGGCCTGCCCGGTCAAGCCATCGAGATGATGGGCTGCGCCGATTGATCAATCAGGTCGCGCGCTGCCGGATCGCCAGAGAGATCGCCGACAAAGCCCACGCGATGCTGAGCAAGCCAGCGGCTCCGGCGACAAACAAGCCAAGTCCCGTTCGCATTGGATCGGTGCCGACAAGCTGCGGGATCATCGCAATCACCGGTGTGCTGAGCGCACCCGTTGCAATTGCAGCGCCCAACGTCGCTGTAAACCAGATCGCCAGGACAAGCGCCAAAGCGCTGGTCAGCAGACCGATCGGTTTGCCCGATGCGCCTGACCGCAAGGCCCGCCGCGCCGATGTGATGTGGCGTCCAATATCCATCTGCATGGCCATGAGGGCTGGCACGACCAGCAACACAAGCACCATGCCAAAGCCAAGACCATAGACCAGCGTGACCACCGTGGGGCGCAAAAATTGCGCCTGTTGCGAGGTCTCATAGAGCAGCGGCGCAAGGCCCAGCACTGTGGTCAGGGTGGTCAGAAGCACGGGGCGGAAGCGATCAGTGGCGCCATCAATGATGGCCGGGATCAGACCGCGCGTTTCGGCGTATTTATCAATCGTTGTGACCAACACGATCGAATCATTGATGATAATCCCGGTCATGCCAATCAGTCCGACGACGGTGAACATACTCAGCGGTATGTTCCACAGATAATGACCGTAAATCGTGCCGACCAGTCCAAAAGGAATAATCGCCATGACCACCACAGGGCGGGTCCAGCTGGAAAACACCCAGGCGAGCACAAGAAAGATACCCAGCAGACACAGCGCAAACCCCACACTCGCGTCAGACAGAAAGTCGCGTTCTTGCTCGGACAGGCCCGACATCCGGCTGGTGACCCCAAATTGGGCTTCTAAGGCGGGCAGAATATCGGCGGCGATTTCCTCGGAAATTTCGGCGGCACGCGCTGGGTCATCTTCGGAGATATCGCCAGTGACCGACACCACATGGAGGCCGTTTTCGCGCCGGATCGTCGAAAAGCCCGTGCGGGAGGTGACAGAGACCAGATCGGCGAGCGGCACGTAAACGCCGGAGGGCCCGCGCATCTGAGTGCGTTCAAGAAAATCTGCGGTCAGCTCACCCGCTGGCAGCTCGACCCGGATCGTGGCCGAGCGGACGCCAAGCGGGTATGTCGCCGCCTCGATTCCGTTCAGGCGATTGCGCAGAACCCGACCCAGCGTGTCGATGGTAAATCCAAGCGCGGCCCCTTGCGGCGTCAGATCAAGGATCAGTTCCTCTTTGTCATAAGCCAGATCATCTTCAAGTGCAGAGACCTCACCATATTGCGCCAGACGGGTTTTGAGAAACTCAGCGGCGGATTTCATCGTTTCGCTATCGGCTCCGGTCAGCTGGATATCCAGCGCGTCACCGCCTGGCCCGCCCCGCCAGCCGCGAAAGCTGATGGTTTCCAGCAAAGGATGCCTGTTCACGCTGTCTTGCAGCTCAGCCACAAATGCGAAGCTGGAATAGGGGCGCAGGTCCGCGTCGATCAGTTCGATCGCGATCGAGCCCAGCTGGTCCGGCTCTTTGGTGTCCGCGCCCGCAAGGCCCCGCCCGGTCGATCCGCCGATTTCGGCCAGTACATAGGCCAGTGGATTGCGGCCATGCTCGGCCTCATACTTTGCCCCCAGTGCTTCGGTGGCCCGCTGCATTTCGCGCATCATATCCAGCGTGTCTGACCGGCTGGCGCCCGGCAGCATCGCAAAGTTGCCTGAGACAGAGCCCTGCTCTGGCGCGTTGAAAAATCGCCAGGTGACATCGCCCTGGATAAACAATGTGATCTGACTGGCCAGAACCACGAAGGTGCCTGCCATGACCGGATAGCGCGCGGCAATCACACCGGCCATAAGGCGCCGAAAAATGACCCGTTTGAACCCGTCGAGGCCGCGATTCATCAAACGGCTGGGCAAATCAAAGCCATCCGCGCTCATTTTGCGCAGCATGCGCAATTTGCGGGCGCGAGGCTGGATCAAGAAGCCCGCCGCAGCGATTGCGGCCCCTGTCAGGCCGGCGACCAGTGTTTCAGTGCTCAGCCAATGGGACACGCCGCCAATACCCGCCCAGTTGGGCAAAGCCAGACCCCAGATCAGCACAGATATAAGACCCGCCAGCAACAGCAGCGTGCCACCGGCCTGTGCAGCGCGGATGCGGCTGAACCCGGTATCGGTGCGATCTTGCAGAGCATGTGCCATGTGATTGGGTAGGATCAAGAAACATTCCACCAGCGACGCCACAAGCACCACGATCACCGTAAACGGAATATCGGCGATCAATTGGCCAAACCGGCCCCCAACCATGGTCAGGCTCCAAAAGGCGATGATCGTGGTGATCGTCGCTGAAAAGACCGGTCCGGACATGCGTATCGCAGCGTTCTCGGCGGCCTGGACAGGCGTCTCTCCCAAATGGCGGGCGCGGTGATCGGCATGTTCTCCGACGACAATGGCGTCGTCCACCACGATCCCGAGCGTGATGATCAAGGCAAAAAGCGAAATCATATTGATCGTCAGCCCGGCCGCATACATCAAGGCAATTGCTGCGAACATTGCAACGGGAATTCCAGCCGCGACCCAAAACGCCGTGCGCGCATTCAGAAACAAAAACAGCAGTCCGACAACCAGCGCGAGCCCGACGATCGCATTGTCCAACAAAATGTTCAAACGGCCCGTGATCAATTCAGCACGGGTCCGGATCAGCTCAATACGGACGTCTTCGGGCAGCCCAGCCTGGATCTCGGCGGCGACCTCTTCGACCTGGGCCTGAAGCGTGATGGCATTGCCTTGATCCGAGCGGTCCACGCGAATCGAAATCGCCGGGTTCAGCCCGACAAAATAGCCGCGCTGGCGGTCAATTCCTTGCACCCGGATCGTGGCCACATCGCCCACATTCAACGTGCTGCCATCCGGGTTTGAGCGCAGAACAATCCGTTCGATATCGGCCGCGTCTCGCTTGGCGACGCCTGTTCGAACCCGGGCGCCCCCGCCTGAGACGTCCCCAGCCGGGGTTGTGTTGACCTCGGCGTCAATGGCATTGGCGATCTCGGACAAGGTGACGTCATTGCGGATCAGCGTGCCTGAGCTGACCTCGACGATGGTTTGTGGGTCGGCGATACCCCGGATCGTGGCCCGCGTGACGCCGCTTATGAACAGACGGGCGACGAATTCATCGGTGAACCGCGCCAGCTGGTCCACTCCGACCGGTCCTGAGATGACAACGTCGGTGACCCGGTCACGCCACACGCCGCGCCGGACAACAGGCAGCTCGGCTTCAGCGGGCAAGGTGGTGATCGCATCGACGGCGGTCTGCACGTCATCTGCGGCGCGGGCCATATCCCAGCCCGGTTCGAAATCCATGGTGATCCGGGCGCTGCCCTCGGACGCCGTCGCAGACGAGCTTTCGACCCCTTCCACGGTCAGCAAGGCTGGCTGTAGGATTTGAACGATCGCTGCGTCGACATCCTCGGCACCGGCGCCCTCCCAGCGGACGGTCACGCGCACATTATCGATAATGACATCAGGAAAGAATTGAGCACGCATGTTGGGAGCCGCAGCCGCACCAGCAGCCAGAAGACAGATCAGCAGCAGGTTGGCCGCTGTGCGGTGGCGGGTAAAATACGACAAGATTGCGCGGATGTTCATCGTCTAGCCTCCCATGCGGCCTTCCAACCGTTCCACAACCTGTGCGGGAACTTCCGGCTCCGCCAACTGGGCCAAAAGACGGGTACGAACCGCGTCGGGCATTCGTTTGTTGGATTCGACAAAGGCGATCAGTTTCGCGCGACGCGCCTCATCCAAGGCGATCGCGGCGGGGGGCTCGGCGACGACGATGGTGCCATCTGGGTTGCTGCGCAATGGCGATATCTTGATGCCTGCCCCCAGCAACGGCGAGCGTTTCGCCACCAATTCGCGTCCTGCAAGATCTCTGGCCCGGACGATCACGCTGTCGCCCTGACGACGCAGAATTTCTGTTGCCACGTCGTCAAGGCGATCGTCCTGGCCCAACACCAGAACGCGCCCGGCGGCATCTACGGCCGAGGCGGGCAATAAAGCCACTCCGCGCATGGAGGGCTCGACGACCCTCGCGGTGACAAAATCTCCGGGCCGAAAACCTGGCGCAGTGTTGAGCGGCGCAAACAACACGCGACCGGTCTGACCCGCGCCAACCGAAACGCTGGCGCGCGAAATCTGCGTTTCGGCAATGATGTCAATGCCAGAGACATCGAGGCTGACACTGACACTTGCCTTGCGCAGCTCACCCGCATCGTCCAACAACCGAGCGTATTGCGCGGTCGAGACACGAAACGCCACTTCCAACGCGGTTGGATCGATCAGCCGGGCGATACGTTCATTTGCAGTGATCATGCCGCCTGCAACCACGGTCACATCCGCCAAGGCGCCATCGAATTCAGCGATCAGCTTGGTGTCGGACAAGTCGCGCTTGGCCTCGTCAAAGGCGATAAGAGTGCGGTTCAGTGTGATCTGGGCCCGCTCAATCCGGGATTGCGCGCTGGCAACGGCCTGACGCTGGGACAGCACAGCCTGAGCGGCCGTTGATGCGGCAAGCTCAGCAGCCTCAACAGCCGCCGCGGTGCCGACGCCGCGCACCGCCAGATCGCGCTGGCGCGCCAGGGCCCGTGCCCGCAGATTGTCTTGATCCCGGGCACCCGTCAAAGTGTCTTGCGCCAAAACCAAGGCACGGTTGGCGTCGCGCAGTTCGGCCTCGGCCTCGGCGCGGTCGGTGCGTGCAATATCCAGACGCGACTGCGCATCGGTGGGATCAATTTCCAACAAGACATCGCCCGCACGGACGATTCCGCCTTCGACCAAAGCATCCGCAACACGAACAATCGTGCCCGTGCTTGGCGCGCGCAAATCAAGCGTACGGCGTCCGACCACTTCCCCGAAGGTCGAGAATTCAGGCGCGATCTCTGTTGGTTGATAGGCAACGACATTGACGCTGAGCACCCGTTCACGAGCGGGACGCGAGCGCGGCTCTTCGGACATGCGCGCTTGGACAGCCGCATAGATCCCATTGCCAGCATAAGCGACCAGTCCAAGCGTTAACGACAGCAGAAACAAGCCCATCAGGCTGCGGGTAAGAAAGCGCATGTGGAGTCTCCGAAAATCTCTCGACTGTGTTAGATAGCGTTTTTCACCGACGATCCAAGGCAGCTTTCCACGATCCGCATCGGTTCGGCACTATCCCGCAATATTTGGTAGAAAAAACAAAATTGTATAGAGCGTCGCTCCACCGGTCAGAATAGCCAAAGCCACATTTCTTGTCAGAATGCCAACCGCGAGGGTGGCAATGGCAGCGCTGATCCGCGCCGGTTCAGGGGTGCCTTCGGTCGCCGCGGGCCAGATCACAAGCGGCGCAATAAGACCCGGCATCACAGCCACTGCCGTATAGCGCAAGTGCCGCAAAACCCAGGCCGGCAGTGGACGATCGCCGATCAGGCCCAGAAACGAGAACCGCAACAAAAATGTCCCAATCCCGAGAACCACGATAATCAGCCAGATATTCAGATCCGAAAAATTCATTTCTGCCGCTGCATCCAAAGCTCAACCTGCGCGCCAGTCATCATGGCTGCGAAGGCGGCGATCATGAGCCACAAGTTGTAGGGCAGAAAATTCAGCGACAGCGCGACGACAATGGATACTGCGGCGGCGGCGACATGCGCAAGGCTGCGCAAAGCCGGTGCAATGATCGCAAGAAACGTGATGGGCACGGCAAAATCCAAAGCATAATCGGGCGGGATCGACTGACCCAGGACGGCCCCCGCAAAGGTGGCGATGTACCAAGTCGGGGCGATGGCTGCGATAATGCCAAAAAAATAAGCCAGTTTCGACGGTGGGCTGAGGCCGGGTGTCGCTTCGTAATACCCATGGGCAGCGGCGTAGCTTTGATCGACCATGAAATAGCTGACCAGAGCCCGTTTCCAAATCGGAAAATGCCCCAGATGGGGGGTCAATGCCGCAGAATACATCGCCATGCGCATATTTATGGCCAAGGCCGAAATAAGCACGATCACGGTGGGCGCGTTTTCGACCATCAATTGGATCGCGGTGAACTGCGCAGCCCCAGCGATGACCAAGATGGTAAAGCCCATCACCTGGTAAATATCCAACCCGGCTTCAATGCCGACCATGCCAAACAACAAGGCAAACGGACAAATCACCAACAAGAACGGCACGCCTGTGCGCACGCCGATCCAAAAGCTCGATTTCGGGGTGGTCGTTGTCATGGGGCCCCTTTAAGTTGACCTGCAGAGATATAGCGCCGTGCAGAGGGTTTCAAATGGCAATTCGTGATGGCGAGCATCCCTATCTGATCGCACCTGAACCGATGCGCACTGGGCTGACGCGGGCGGTCACCGGCATTGGGCCGGATGGGGCCGAGGTTGCGCTGAACGTGGTCGAGGAGCGGCCTTTGACGATCTATCTCAACAGCCGCGAGATCGTGACCGCGATGACGATTGGCGATTATCCCGAATATCTGGCGCTGGGCTTTCTGGCCAATCAACGCATGCTTTTGCCGAACGATGTGGTGACGGCGGTCAATTATGATGCCGATCTTGACGTTGTTGTCGTGCGCACTGCGGTGGAAACGAATCACGAGGCCAAGCTTGCCCGCAAGACCCGGACCAGCGGATGCGCTGTCGGCACTGTATTTGGCGACATGATGGAGGGTCTCGAGGGTTTGGATCTGCCCAAGACGCAGGTCAAGACATCGCAGCTGTTTGCGCTGGCCCATCGGATCAACACAACGCCCAGTCTTTACCTCGAGGCCGGTGCCATCCACGGCACTGTCTTGTGTCAAGGCGCGCAGCCACTGGTTTATATGGAAGATGTTGGCCGCCATAACGCTGTCGACAAGATCGCGGGATGGATGCGGACCCAAGCGGTCTCGGCAGCGGATAAGACGTTGTACACAACGGGGCGACTGACCTCGGAAATGGTGATAAAGACGGCCTTGATGGGGATCCCGATCTTGGTCTCGCGGTCCGGGTTCACCGCATGGGGGGTCGAGATTGCCCAGCATGTCGGGTTGACTCTGATCGGCCGGATGCGCGGGAAGCGCTTTGTGTGCCTGAGCGGCGCCGACAGGCTGGAGCGGGACGCAGATCTGGCGCGTATCGCTGACGAACCCGTAAAGTTACGGCATAAGTCATCACGCCAGGACACCGCGAAGCAAGAGGATTGACAGAGCATGCAAACGGTCGGAGTGGTCCTTGCAGGCGGGCGCGCAACCCGGATGGGTGGTGGTGACAAAGGCGCGTTGATGCTTGATGGACGCCCCCTGCTGACCCGGTGTATCGACCGGCTGGCGCCGCAGGTCGACCATCTTGTGCTGAACGCCAATGGCGATCCGACACGGTTCGCGCAATATGGCTTGGACGTGGTCTGTGACAGCATTCCAGGTTTTGCCGGCCCGCTTGCAGGTGTTTTGGCGGGCATGGACTGGGCCGCAGAGCAAGGCGCGGATTTCGTGATCAGCGTCGCCGTGGACACGCCGTTTTTTCCGCAAGATTTGGTCAAGCGGCTGCGGGCGTCCGGGCCTTTGGCCTTGGCGGCCACCCCTGATCCGGTGCGCAAGCCGAACCGGCATCCGACATTTGGCCTTTGGCCAGTCGCCTTGCGCGAGGATTTGCGCGCCGCGCTGCGAAACGGTTTGCGCAAGGTGGTGGTGTGGACAGAGGCGCATGGGGCGGCCACGGTATCGTTTCCGGTGGACCGGTTCGATCCGTTTTTCAACATCAACACGCCCGAGGACCTGACCGCCGCCGAGGCATTGCTGTGAAGGTTTTTGGAATTGTGGGCTGGAAGAACAGCGGTAAGACGGGACTGGTCGAGCGATTGGTGACAGAGCTGTGCGCGCGGGGGCTTCAGGTTTCGACCCTCAAGCATGCCCATCATGCCTTCGATGTCGATACGCCGGGCCGCGACAGCCATCGTCACCGGCGCGCGGGCGCGTCAGAGGTGCTCGTTGCGGGCGGCCAGCGTTGGGCGCTGATGTCGGAATTGCGCGGCCAGCCCGAACCCGGTTTGGACATGCTGATCGGCAAGCTTGCCCCGGTCGATGTGGTCCTCTTCGAGGGGTGGAAAGGATCTCCATATCCGAAGATCGCGGTCCATCGGAGCCTCAGCGGACGCGATGTCTATCTCGACGCGCAGGTCTGCGCCGTGGCTTCGGACACCGCATTGGACATCGACATCCCGGTGCTGGATCTCAATGATACCGCCGCGATTGCCAATGTGATCGTTTCACACCCGGCCGATGCCCCTTTTGACCAGGTGATTGCTGTGGACTGGTCGGCGCGGGCTGCGCCGTCACCGGCCAAACCGACAAAAGATTCGATATTTGTCGCGGATACAAAGGCGGTCAGCTACCACCGGACGCGCTGTGCCGCCATTGAGCACCTCAGCGATACGCTTGAGAATGCTTTGGCGCGCGGACAAAGCACGTTTCTTGGCTTTGATTTCGCGTTTGGCTATCCGACCGGATTTGCCCAGGCGCTGACCGGAACGGCGGATCCGTTTGCGGTTTGGGCGTGGCTGGCCGCCCGGATCGAGGATGCGCCGGACAATTCCAACACCCGGTTTGAGGTGGCCGCCCAGATCAATCGGATGTTTCCGGGCGTTGGTCCATTTTGGGGCCGACCAGAGACATTGGATCTGCCAGATTTGCCGAGCAAAGGCTCGGACCGGTTCGGCCATGGCATGCCCGAGCGGCGCAGCATTGAAACCTGCGTGTCAAAAGCCCAGCCGGTCTGGAAGCTGTTTACCACCGGCGCGGTTGGCTCGCAGTCCTTGCTGGGGATCCCCAGATTGGTCGAGCTCAGGCGGCGCTTTCCCGGCCAGATCCGTGTTTGGCCGTTCGAGGACACGCAAGCGCCAGTCACCCTCGTCGAGATCTATCCAAGCCTGCCGGGTGTGCCGTTGGGCGCGGGCGATATTCTGGACGCGCAACAGGTTGATGGCGTGCGCAGATGGGTGAGCGCCATGACACCCGACCAGATGGCCAAAGCCTTGCAGGCGCCCAAGGTCGCGCGTCAAGAGGGCTGGATTTTTGGGGTTGGGTCGCAAGAGGAGTCGCCATGACTTTGCCGCCACTGCTGCGCAACGATTGTTTTGCCCTGCCGCCCGGCCATCACTGGACCCCAGTCGACGAGGCTTTGGCCCTGCTGCGCAAACGCTTGGCGCCACAGGTCAGGCGCGAGGTAGTGCCTGTCTCACAGGCTTTGGGCCGGGTGCTGGCCCAGGATGTCTTGGCCCGCCGGTCCCATCCACCCTACGCCAATTCGGCCGTTGATGGCTATGCTGTTGCGGCCGCCGATTGGCCCGGCGATGGCCCTTTCCGGGCGCCATTGGCCGCGGGGCGCGCCGCCGCAGGGGAGCCTTTCACAGAAGGTGTTCCACAGGGGCACGGCCTGCGCATCCTAACCGGCGCCGGGGTGCCAGACGGCGTCGATACCGTGATCTTACAAGAAGATACGACCCTCGGCGACGCCCATATTGGATTTCATGGTCCCCTGAAGCCGGGTGCGCATATTCGTATGGCGGGCGAGGATGTCATTGCGGGGCATAAGGCGTTGTCGGCGGGCCACCGGATACGCCCGCAGGACCTTGCCTTGCTGGCAGCGTTGGGTGTCACCCAGATCTCGGTCTTTGTCCCATTGCGCATTGCTGTTTTGTCGACCGGCAACGAGGTCGTCGATGCGACCGCCAAAATCAAGCCGCATCAGATCTTTGATGCCAATCGCCCAATGTTGTTGGGGCAAATCCTGGACTGGGGGTTTACACCGGTGGATCTTGGTTTGGTGCCCGACGACCGCTCTCGTCTGGCCGCGCGGCTGGACGATGCTGCACAGCAGGCCGATATGATCCTGTCGACGGGCGGGGCGTCAGCCGGTGATGAGGATCATGTGTCCGCGCTTCTGCAAGACACCGGATCCATGGCCTTGTGGCGCATTGCGATGAAACCGGGCCGCCCTCTGGCGCTGGGATTGTGGCACGGGACGCCTGTGTTTGGTTTGCCGGGAAATCCGGTCGCGGCCTTTGTTTGCGCCCATGTTTTTGCCCAACCTGCGGCCCGCATGTTGTCGGGCGAGGGCTGGCGCGAAACCCCGGCTGTGACTGTGCCGGCCGCGTTCACCAAAAAGATGAAGCCGGGTCGGCGCGAATATCTGCGCGCGCGGCTGACCGTTGAAGGCACGGCCGAGGTTTTCGGCTCAGAAGGATCGGGGCGGATCTCAGGGTTGTGTTGGGCGACAGGTCTGGTCGATTTGCCGGAGGGCGAACGGCTCGTACAACCGGGCGATCCGGTGCGGTTTATCCCGTTTTAGTCAAACATTCCCGTCACCCGGCCCAGCAACATGAACGCCCGTGCAGAGCGGGTTTCCGCGAAACGGGCGAGTTCTTCATCGCTGGCGTGAGACTCAAAATCGCGGAGCGTTCGATCAAACTGGATCAAGAAATGATGCGCTGTATCGCGAAAGACCGGATCGGCGCGCATCCGCGCCGAAGTCAGCGCCAGGCAGGAGCGATCGCGAATACCGCCCAAACTGACCACGTTGCCGCCGCGCTCGCCTGTTGAAAAGCGCCGCCACAGCTCGGGTCTGGCGCGGTCAGGGCGCAGGTCGTCCATATAGATGCCTTCTTGACTGAGCAGCGTCAGGATATCTTGCGCCGAACGGATCAGCTTGGCGGCCTCGCGGTCCTCCAACGCCAAACGCAGCGCGCGAAATCCGTCTTTATCCTCAGCGGTTTCGGGGAAGTTCGCCGCCTTGATGAAATCGGCCACCGAAATCTGGTCTCGGATAATCTCCTCCGCTTGGGTGCCAAGGGCCAGGGCGGGTTGGCCTTTGGCTGGTGGTGGACCAGGTTGAACCGGCAGCGCAGGTTTTTCCTCTGATTGGGGCATGTCGCGGCGGGAGGTGAATTTGACCAATGTGGTTTCGGTTTGTTTTTGCGCGGCGGCGATTTCGTCGAGCTTCCGTTCGACCCCCGGTTTCAGACCACCGATCCCACCTTGAGCCTGTTCGATATAGGCATAGCGCATCGCGGTAATGGCCGCTTGCAGCCGGTTGGCTTCTTCGCGCATCACCCGCGCCGTGCGTGCAACAGCCGCGGTCACCCAAATCAAGGCGATGGGCATGAAAATAGCCAGCAACATGATGACAAATCCAAACGGCTGATCGGTTGTTGTGGCTTTGCCCAGATCAAACATGAAAAATGCAATGGCAATGCCACCCAGCCAGATCAGGCTCAGGCCACCGGCTATCAGCTCGACAGGGGTGATAGACAGACCATTGGCAGGTTTGTCAAAGACACCCAACGACATCGGACGGTCATCTGTGCTCCGAGGCGCTGCGGGATCAGGAGTGTCAGGATTGGCCATCCGGTCAGATCACTTATAGACGATGCTGAGGATTTCGTAAAACCGCGTGCCACCCGGCGTGCGAACCTCGACGCTGTCGCCTTCTTCTTTGCCGATCATGGCGCGAGCAATCGGGCTTTTGAGGTTCAGCAGCCCCTTTTCAATATTCGCTTCTGGCTCACCTACGATCTGATAGGTTTTTTCTTCATCCGTGTCTTCATCGACAATCGTGACCGTGGCGCCAAATTTGACCGCACCGGCTTGCTTGGCGGGATCAATGATATCGGCCAACGAAAGGATCGCTTCCAGTTCTTTGATCCGCCCTTCGATATGGCTTTGCTGTTCTCGGGCGGCGTGGTATTCGGCGTTTTCGGACAAGTCGCCATGCTCGCGCGCTTCGGCAATCGCACGAATCACCGATGGACGGTCGACGGATTTCAACTGCTTTAACTCAGCGTCCAGCTTGGTATAGCCGACGCGGGTCAGCGGGATCTTCTCCATGGTGCGGCCTTTATACTCGGGCAAAAACTCAAATCAGTAACATAAGCACGTCCAGCCCCCACGCAAGAGCCGTTCTGTCGACCTTTTCGCAGTGATGCAGGATCGCGTCTGTTTGCCCGATTTGGTCGTGACGTTGCGCAACAATGGGCCCAATCACCCGCGTGACGCAAGGCAATACAGGGGGCAGCGATTGACCCTCTTGTCGGTCCTCGCTAGGCAGATCGTGGACGTGACCGCAGCGAGCATTCAGAAAGGCGCCAGCATGACCGCAATTGAACGCGAAGAGATGGACTATGATGTTGTGATCGTTGGCGCGGGCCCTGCGGGTCTGTCGGCGGCCATTCGGCTGAAGCAGCTCGATGCCGACCTCGAGGTGGTGGTGCTGGAAAAGGGCTCTGAGGTGGGCGCGCATATCCTGTCGGGCGCGGTGCTTGATCCAAGCGGGTTGGATGCGCTGATCCCCGATTGGAAAGACAAGGGCGCACCAATCACAGTGCCAGTCCAGAAAGACAATTTTTATATGTTGGGCGAGGCGGGCCAATTGAAGTTGCCCAATATCATCTTGCCACCGTTGATGAACAATCACGGAAATTACATTGTCTCGATGGGGAATGTTTGCCGTTGGATGGCCCAGCAAGCCGAAGAGCTGGGTGTCGAGATTTTTCCTGGTATGGCATGCTCAGAGCTGGTCTTTGGCGACACCGGCGAAGTCAAAGGCGTCGTGGCCGGTGAGTTCGGCAAAAACCCTGATGGCACGGCGTCTGACGCCTATGAGCCCGGCATGGTGCTGAACGGCAAATATGTGTTTTTGTCAGAAGGTGTGCGCGGATCGCTGTCCAAGCAAGTGATTGCGAAATACGATCTGGCCAAGGATTGTGATGTTCAGAAATACGGGCTCGGGATGAAGGAAATCTGGGAGATCGACCCAGCCAAACATCGCGAAGGGACCGTCACCCACACAATGGGCTGGCCATTGGGGGGCAATGCAGGGGGCGGATCTTTCATCTATCACCTTGATAACAATCAGGTGTATGTTGGTTTTGTGGTCCATCTGAATTACGAAAACCCACATTTGTTCCCCTATATGGAGTTTCAGCGTTTCAAGCATCACCCAATGGTGGCCGAGTTGCTGAAAGGCGGCAAACGCATTGCCTATGGCGCGCGCGCGATCTCAGAAGGCGGTTATCAGTCGCTGCCCAAGACCGCCTTTCCGGGGGGCGCGCTTTTGGGCTGTGCCGCAGGTATGGTCAATGTGCCGCGGATCAAAGGCAACCACAACGCGATGTTGTCGGGCAAGCTGGCCGCGGAAGAGGCCGTCGCAGCGATAACGCAAGGGCGCGCGGGCGATGTATTGGAAAACCTCGACGCCAAGCTCAAAGCAGGCCCTATCGGCAAGGACCTCAAACGGGTGCGCAACGTCAAGCCACTATGGTCGAAATTTGGGCTGATGGCCTCGCTTGTTGTGGGCGGTTTCGACATGTGGCTGAGCACCTTGTTTGGTTGGTCGCCATTCAATCTGTCGCATGGCAAGACCGATGCGGCGGCCACGGGCGAGGCGTCTGAGTGCAAACCAATCCCCTATCCCAAACCCGATGGCACGCTATCGTTTGATCGTTTGACCAGTGTGTCGTTCAGCATGACCAACCACGAAGAATCCCAGCCCGCTCACTTGCAGCTGAAAGATCCTTCGGTGCCGATCCGCGTGAACTGGCCCAAATATGCTGAACCCGCTGAGCGCTATTGCCCGGCTGGCGTCTATGAGGTGGTCTGCGAAGAGGGCAAAGACCCCCGCTTTCAGATCAACTTCCAGAACTGTGTGCATTGCAAGACCTGTGATATCAAGGATCCAAGCCAGAACATCACATGGGTCACACCCCAAGGCGGGGATGGACCGAATTATCCGAATATGTGATCTTCTGACACCGATGTGATGCGCGCTCGGCGTCCGGTATGTGGACACCCGTGGCCCCCGCCGCTACGTTTCTTGAAAGATTAGCCTGGGGAGCCCGGAATGCGCCGATTGTTTGGCACTGTTTTTGCAACGACTTTGACCCTGTCCTTGGCGACGCCACTGGCGGCGCAAGGGGTGTCGGGGGATTATCTGGCCGGCCGTGCGGCGTCGATGCAGAATGACTTTTCCGAAGCGGCACAGTATTTCGCGCGCGCCAGCGCCGTCGATGCGGACAATGCGTCGATCCTTGAAAGTGCGGTCATCGCCTATATGGCGCTGGGCCAATTCAATATGGCCGCGCCACTGTCGCGCAAGCTCGATCAGTTAAGGCCGGGCAATCAGGTGGCTGCGATGGCGCTCACAACACAAGCGCTTGGGCAAGGGGTGACACCTGCGCTCAGCGCGAAACTGGCCGGTGGCAATCAGATCGGGCCGCTGATCGACACTCTGCTCTATGCGTGGTCCGAGCTGTCCCTGGGGCGCATCGGCCCTGCATTCGAAGCTTTCGATGCGATGATTGCGCAAGACGAGTATCAGAATTTCGGTTTCTATCACAAGGGCTTGGCCCTTGCGATGGTTGGTGATTACGAAACCGCGGCCGCGATCTTGTCTGGCCGGTCTGCAGGTGAGATCAGCCAAACGCGCCGTGGCGTTCTGGCGCTGGCGCAAATCTTAGGTCAATTGGGACAGCTGGAAGCCGCAATGGAGCTGCTGGCGGGCAATTTCGATCTGTCAGATCCTGTTATTGGTCGGTTGCACGGGCGGCTCGCGGCAGGCAAGCCGGTGCCATTTGATATTGTCCCGGATGCCAAGGCGGGCATCAGCGAAGCGTTCTATTCTCTCGCGATTGCTCTGAACGGGCAGGCCGATGACAGCTACACTTTGCTTTACGCGCGGATTGCCAGTCATTTGGATCGCCGCAACACCGACGCCTTGCTGCTCAGCGCCAATCTTTTGGACCAGATGAAACAGTTTGACCTGGCCAATGCAGCTTACAATGCGGTCCCGCGCGACCACCCCGCATTTCTGGCCGCAGAGCTGGGGCGCGCCGAGGCGCTGCGCTCGGCCGAGAAACCCGATGCCGGGATTGAAGTGCTGACCCAACTGACCGAGACCCACCCAGATGTGCCGGTTGTCTTCACTTCGCTGGGTGACATCTTGCGCCAAAATGAGAAGTTCGAGGCAGCGGTCGGTGCTTATAGCCAGTCGATTGCCTTGCGGTCTGAGCGGACCGAGGATCAGTGGTTTGTCTATTACGTTCGCGGCATCGCCCATGAACGTATCGGCAATTGGCCCGCCGCTGAAGCCGATTTCCGGACCTCGTTGGAACTGCGTCCCAATCAGCCGAATGTGTTGAATTATCTTGGCTATTCTCTCGTCGAAAAGCGCGAAAAACTCGATGAGGCATTGGATATGATCCGCCGCGCCGTCCAAGCCCGTCCCGAGAGCGGCTATATCACTGACAGCCTTGGGTGGGTGCTCTATCGGTTGGGCCGGTTCGATGAAGCCGTCGCGCCGATGGAACGGGCCGCCGCACTCGAAGCCGTTGATCCTGTGGTGAATGATCATTTGGGTGACGTCTATTGGGCCGTGGGGCGGACCCGAGAGGCCGAATTTCAATGGCGCCGCGCACTGTCTTTTATCGATGCGGGCATCACCGTAGGTGAAGCAGATCCCGATCGTATTCGTCGCAAACTCGAAGTTGGCCTCGATAAGGTTCTGGCAGAAGAGGGGGCGCCCTCGCTGGCGCAAACAGCCGCCGACGCCGCGGCAGGAGCAACGCATCCGGCCGATGACGGCTAGGCCATGAAGGATCATATTCGGGCCTTCGCCCCCGCAAAAGTCAATCTTGCTTTGCATATCACGGGGCGGCGAACAGATGGATATCATCTGCTCGACAGTTTGGTGGTCTTTGCAACGGTTGGCGACTGGATCACCGCCCAACCCGCCGACAGGCTTGGGATGACGGTTTCGGGCGAAGGCGCGCGGAAGATCCCGACCGATGGCCGCAATCTGATGATCAAGGCGGCGCGGATGCTGGATCCAAAGCGTCCTGCCGCGCTGCATCTGGAAAAGAATTTGCCCGCCTCAAGCGGCATTGGCGGGGGATCCTCCGACGCCGCCGCGAGCCTGCGTGCATTGTCCAAGCTGTGGGGGTTGCGCGAACCTGCCCCGGCCGAGACTTTGGCTTTAGGCGCTGATCTGCCAGTGTGCATGGCCGCCATCCCGGTGCGCATGCGCGGGATTGGCGCAAGCCTGGACCCGGTGCCCGTGCTCCCGCCATTGCATATGGTTTTGGTCAACCCACGCAAGGCGGTGTCAACATCTGCGGTCTTCCGACATCTCAAACATCGCGATCACCCGCCGATGGCGGATATACCTGCAGGATTGGATGCAGCCTCATTTGCCGTATGGCTTGGGCAGCAACGCAATGACTTGCAGGCGCCCGCCACCGCAATATTGCCCGCCATCGGAACCGCGATTGCGGGTTTGCAGGCGACCCAAGGGTGCCTGTTGGCCCGCATGTCAGGATCTGGCGCGACATGTTTCGGCCTTTATGCCAAGCCCTGCGAGGCGCGCGATGCCGCAGCACAGTTTCGGACGGACTATCCCAGCTGGTGGGTCGCAGATGGCGCGGTGTTAGACGATGCTCAGAGCACCCGCGCGACCACATAATCGGCCAAATCATCCAACATGTCGCGCAACGGATCCTCAGGCAAGCCGCGCAGCGCCGTTTGGGCCTTGGCAATCCACGCCAAAGCCTCTGCGCGGGTGTCAGCCAACGCACCATGTTTGGCCATCAACGATTGGGCATGCGCGAGGTCGCCGTCGTTTTGCTCTCCACCCTCGATCGTGCGCACCCAAAAGGCGCGCTCGGTCTCATTGGCCCGCGCCACGGCTTTGATCACCGGCAGCGTCAGTTTGCGCTCGCGAAAATCATCCCCTGTATTTTTGCCCATGACGGCGCCAATGCCTCCGTAATCCAGCAGGTCATCGACAATCTGAAATGCAATCCCAAGTGCGTCGCCATAGGTAAACAGCGCTTTGATCTGGTCGGGCGATGCACCCGCGATCTCACCGCCCACCTGTGTTGCGGCAGAAAACAGCGCCGCTGTCTTGCCCCGCACCACCTTGAGATACGTGCCTTCACAGGTGCGCAAATCCCGCGCTGTGGTCATCTGCAAAACTTCGCCCTCGGAAATTGTGGCAGCTGCATTGGCCAATATGTCCAAGACACGCAAGGACCCGGTTTCCACCATCAGCTGAAAGGAGCGCGCAAACAGATAGTCTCCGACCAGAACGCTTGATGTGTTATCCCACAACAGATTCGCCGTGGGTCGCCCGCGACGCGCAGCGCTCTCGTCAACGACATCGTCGTGCAGCAGTGTTGCGGTGTGAATAAATTCAACGGTCGCGGCCAGCTTCACATGGTCTTGACCGGTATAACCCATCAAACGCGCAGCAGCGATCGTGAGCATCGGGCGCAGGCGCTTGCCACCGGCGCCGATCAAATGCGCCGTCACTTCTGGAATGCGCGGCGCGTGCTCTGAAGCCATACGCTCCCGGATCACATCGCTCACTGCAGCCATATCATTGGCCAAGGCCGCGCTTAGTCGTTCATGGGGTTTCGTTGTCGTCTGGTCCAAATACTTCTCGGTCCTGTCACTTGTCTCGACAAGCGCCATCGCCTGCCTTTACATCACTTGCATGATAGAACTGTTGCGCACAAACGATCCGACGGTGATCGCCTTTGCTCAAGCCCTGTTACACTCCGAGGATATAGATTGCTTCGAGGTGGACGTCCATATGAGCAGCCTTGAAGGGAGCATCGGCGTATTGCCGCGCCGTCTTTTGATCCGACGCGGGGATAGATTTCTGGCGCGCTCGATTTTGCGCGACAACGGGATCGAGATTTCCGAGCCCCGATGACCGAGCTGACACGTGACAAGTTTCTGGGCGGCGCGGTTGAGGCATGGCAACCTCGCGTTGGGTTCCGGTCGGCCAGTGATGCGGTTTTGCTGGCCGCCGCGGTACCCGCCAAATCGGGCCAGACGGTGCTGGATCTGGGTTGTGGCGTGGGGGTGGCGGCGTTGTGTTTGGCCAGTCGAACGGGTGCCGTGCCCACTGGTGTCGAGATCGAGCCTCTTTATGCCGCGTTGGCGGCGCGCAATGGTCTGGATGTGACCCAAGCCGACATTGCCGCGTTGCCCGCCGAAATCCGCGCGCGCAGTTTTGATCATGTCATGTTCAACCCGCCCTATTATGCGCCCAATCGCGGCTCGGATGCGCAAACTGTTCACAGAGCGGCCGCCATGCGCGAAAAACTGCCGTTAACACTTTGGCTCGATGCCGCGGTGCGGCGTACGACGTTGGGGGGCACTGTGACGGCGATTTTAGGTGCAGATCGGGTGCCCGATATCCTTGCGGCCTGTGATCAACGCCTGGGTCGGATTTTTATTCGCCCTTTAAGCGCGCGTGCAAAAACACCCGCAAAACGTATCATTTTTCAAGCCACCAAAGGGGCTCGCAGCCCGTTTACCCTGTTGCCGCCGCTCATATTGCACACCGGATCGCACCATCTTGTAGAGGGGGACGATGCCTCGGACGACGCCGTTAACATTCTGCGACGCGGCGTAAAGATGCCGATCCATGAAGCTGCATCTGATAAAGACAAATAAAATGAAAGGGATGACAGGCGCAGAAATCTGTGCTGCTTTGGTGGCGTTCAATGTCAATCAAATAGGAGGTTCTCCATGGCCGTAAGCTCGCATCTTCAGGAATTGCGTCGCAAACACCAAATATTGGCAGATCAGGTGGAAGTCGATCAACGCCGTGCCGGGAGTGACACGCTCAAGATTGCTGAACTGAAAAAACAAAAGCTCCGACTTAAAGAAAAGATCGAGCGATTGAGTAATTAGCCCTTTGGAATTTGGCGGGCCGGTGCGAATAACCGGCCAGCCTGGTCGTCGAAGACTTGCGCAGGATCGCTGCGTGTTGCCGGAGCTAGACGAAAAACTGTGCCCCATTGGCTGAAATGGTCGAGCCGTTGATAAACCCTGACTCATCGGATGCCAGGAACGCGACGCAGCGCGCTATCTCTTCTGGTTCCCCCAAACGGCCTGCGGGGATTTGCGGAATAATTTTGGTGTTTAAAACCTCTTCTGGGATCGCGCGCACCATTTCGGTGCCGATGTAGCCCGGGCAAATCGCGTTGGCGGTGATTCCTGCGCGTGCGCCCTCTTGCGCCAGGGATTTCACAATGCCCAGATCGCCAGCCTTGGTCGCGGCATAGTTGGTCTGCCCGGCCTGACCTTTTTGACCGTTGATCGAGCTGATCACGATGACACGACCGAATTTGCGCTCGCGCATGCCCGGCCAAATCGGATGTACAGTGTTGAACACGCCGGTCAAATTGGTGCCGACAACCTCGTTCCATTGCGCCGGGGTCATCCGGTGGAACATCGCGTCGCGCGTGATCCCGGCATTGGCGACGACCACTTCAATGGGACCCAGATCGGCCTCGACCGCCGCGATACCGGCCTTCGAGCTGTCGTAATCCGCGACGTTCCATTTATACGTCTTGATCCCGGTGGCCGCGGTGAAGGCCGCCGCCTTTTCATCATTGCCGGCATAGGTGGCCGCAACGGTGTATCCGTCGGCTTGCAATTTTTTCGAGATGGCTTCGCCGATACCGCGCGAGCCGCCAGTGACGAGTGCGACACGTCCCATAATAATTCTCCTAGGCTAAATGTTTGATTAAGACCTGAGTGGAACCTCAAGGTCAAATAGACGACGACGGCCCATTTTATGGGCCGTCCGCATAACGATCAGGGGCGTTCAACGCACATCGCGACGCCCATACCGCCGCCGATACACAGCGTGGCAAGACCTTTTTTCGCGCCACGTCGCTGCATTTCGAACAGCAGAGTGTTCAAAATTCGTGCGCCCGAGGCACCGATCGGGTGGCCAATTGCAATGGCACCGCCATTCACGTTCACAATGGCGGGATCCCAACCCATATCTTTGTTAACAGCACAGGCTTGGGCCGCGAAGGCTTCATTGGCCTCGATCAGCTCCAGATCTTCGACCTTCCACCCGGCTTTATCCAAAGCTTTGCGCGAGGCATAGATCGGGCCGACGCCCATGATCGATGGGTCCAGACCGGCGGTGGCGTAGCTGGCAATCCGTGCCAAAGGCTCGATCCCGCGTTTTTCGGCGTCATCCGCAGACATCAAAAGCGTGCCCGCCGCCCCGTCATTCAAGCCCGATGCGTTTGCTGCTGTCACGCTGCCGTCTTTGGTGAACGCCGGGCGCAGTTTCTGCATGGCGGCCATAGTTGCGCCGTGACGAATATACTCGTCCTTGTCAAAAATGATGTCGCCCTTGCGACTCTTAAGAGTGAACGGCACAATTTCATCTTCGAACCGACCTGCATTTTGTGCGGCTTCGGCTTTGTTTTGCGAGCCAACCGCGAATTCATCTTGCATGTCACGGCTGATTTGCCACTTCTCAGCCACGTTTTCTGCGGTTTGCCCCATATGATAGCCGTTAAACGCGTCCCAGAGGCCGTCGCGGATCATGGAATCGACGAATTTCATGTCGCCCATTTTTTGGCCCGGACGCATGTTTGCGACATGTGGGCTCATCGACATGTTTTCTTGTCCACCGGCGCAGACGATCGATGCATCCCCCAGCATGATGTGTTGTGCGCCCAGCGCCACCGCGCGCAGACCCGAACCACAGACCTGGTTCAGACCCCATGCGGCCGATTCTTGCGGAAGACCTGCGTTGATATGCGCCTGCCGCGCTGGGTTTTGGCCTTGGCCGCCCGTCAGGACTTGACCCATGATGGTCTCAGAGACATCGGCTTTGTCGACACCAGCGCGTTCGACCAGCGCGTTTAAGACCGCCGCGCCCATATCATGCGCAGGGGTATTCGCAAAAGAGCCGGAAAAGCTGCCGACGGCAGTGCGGGCGGCGGATGCAATTACTACGTTTGTCATGGGTCTGATGGACTCCCTTTCGACCGTGATCGGGCGAAATGCCCACTGTCAACACCCGTCGTGGGCCAACGACGGTGAGGCGGGCTTAGTACGGGACCGGTCTTCGGACAATGGACACGGTGTCTCAGCGGGTTGACGAATGGTCGCAGCTGTGCGGTTGCTTATTTTTCGCACCACTTGTCTTTGTACCCAGAGGCCCAAGATGCTGTGGTTGTGGGCGCACCAAACAAATAGCCTTGCATACAATCAACGCCAAGGTCTCGCAAAAATTGTGCCTCGGCTTCGGTTTCGACAGCCTCGGCCACCGTGAACATGTCGAATTGCTGACCGATTTGAATCAGCGCCTGGGTCAGCACCTGATTGTCTGGGTTGGAGGACAGATTTCGAATGAACTGACCGTCTATTTTGATGATATCAAAGTAAAAATCGCGCAAGTGGCGGAAGGACGTAAACCCCGAGCCAAAATCATCCAGGGCAAAAGAAATGCCGTATTGGTGCAGCTCCGCCATAAATACGGTCACCAGGTCCGGGACCGTCATCGCAGAGCTTTCGGTAATTTCCAGGATCAGCCGTTCAGCAATTGTGTCGTCCAACGCGATCCATTTTTTCAACGTCTCCATCCAAGCGGGATAGCCCATCGAGCGGGCCGACATATTGATCGACAAGCGCAGGTTTGGTGTATTGTGCAGCGCTTGGCAGCCCGAATCCAGCGCCAGAACGTCAATCTGGCGGCCCAATTCGAGGTTTTCGATCACATAAATGAAGTCGCGCGCCGGGACCACCCGACCTGTTTCGTCCAAAACGCGAATCAATCCTTCGTAAAATGCCACATGGGTGGTGCGGTGTGCTTCGACCACCGGTTGAAAGGCCAGCAGAACATCGCGCCGCTTGACCGACGCCCGCACCATTTCGAGTGTAGTTTTGTCGCGCTCGTTGACCGCGAAAGCCAATGGATTAACGACCCCGTCATAGCTGGGTCCAATTTGTTCTTGGGCCATAATGCATCCCCTTGTCATTCGCTAAAAAATCATTGTGACCACATCTGCGCGAAATGGCTTAAAATCTTGTAAATGATCGCGGTTTGTTCCAATTTGATAAAAATTCTCCAAAGGGTCTGAAAATGAGCGAGCGGTGCGGGTGGTGCGGTCGAGACCCGATCTATGTGGACTATCACGACAACGAATGGGGGGTGCCCGAATATGCCTCGCGCGGGTTGTGGGAAAAGTTGATCCTTGATGGGTTTCAGGCCGGTCTGAGTTGGATCACCATATTGAAAAAGCGTGAAAATTTTCGAGAAGCGTTCGAAGGGTTCGACCCAGATGTGATCGCGACCTGGGGCGAGGCTGATATCGCGCGATTGGTGCGAAACCCGGGCATTGTGCGGCACCGGGGCAAAATTTCAGCTGCCATTACAAACGCGCGGGCCTATCAAGTGATCGAGCAACATCAAGGATTTGATAAGTTTTGTTGGGATTATGTCGGTGGGGTTCCGCTGCAAAACAGTCCGGACACGCTTTCCGATGTCGCCACCCAGACCGCTTTGTCCAGACAGGTCAGCGAAGATCTTAAGAAAGCCGGGTTCAAGTTCTGTGGTCCGACCATTGTGTACGCGTGGATGCAGGCATGTGGCTTGATCAATGACCACCTGACCGATTGTCCAGCCCGCAAGCGGGTGATGAAACTGGTACGTTAAGGCGCCATCAAGGCCGAGAGAATCGCTTTTGCCGATGGGGTATTCCAGTCGGCATCACCGCGCAGCCGCGCGATTTCCTGTCCTTCAGGGTTCAATATGACACTGATTGGCAAGCCGGCGATGCCCATCTCACGGGCCAGAACGCTGGATGGATCGCGGTATTTCGGCAGCTCTACAATAGCCTGTTCGGCGAAGAACTGATCAATGGCAACGGGTGAATTGCGCCCTGTGGCCAGGGTGACCACCTGGAACTCATCGCCCCCCATGGATGTCTGCAAACGTGCAAGCGATGGCATCTCTTTGCGGCATGGGGCACACCAAGTGGCCCAAAAGTTCAACAGCACATGCTGACCTTGAAACGCGGCCAGTGTCATCTCGGCGCCGGTCTCATCAATGAAACCGGCTGTGCTGACGGCTTTTGGGACGGGATGAAACACCAGTTTGCGCATCTGATCTTCGCGCAAGGCTGCGATCGCGCTGTAATCAACTGGATCGCGATGGATTGGCGCACCAGGGGTGGTGCTGGCACTGTAGGACCAGTATACACCAGCCACCACCAGGCCGAGTGTGAAAACTGCAAACGCGATCAGGTTGCGCATATGAGGGCTCTGCAATTGCGAAAGGCTGATATGTCTGACACGTCTTCCTCCAATACGATGTGGGGCGGCCGCTTTGCTGCCGGTCCGGATGCGATCATGGAGGCTATTAACGCCTCTATTGAATTCGACAAGCGGATGGCCCGGCAAGATATTGACGGCTCGCGCGCCCATGCTGCGATGCTCGCAGATCAGGGCATCATAAGTGATAGCGATGCCGATGCGATCCGGGAAGGTCTGCTCACGGTGTTGTCAGAAATAGAAACCGGGACCTTCAGGTATTCGACAGCTCTGGAAGACATTCACATGAATGTCGAAGCGCGCCTGAAGGATTTGATCGGCGCACCGGCCGGTCGGCTTCACACAGCGCGTTCGCGCAATGATCAGGTGGCAACGGATTTCAAACTTTGGGTGCGCGATCAATTGGATGCCGCAGACCGTGGTCTGACCGCTTTGATGATCGCGTTTTTGGGTCAGGCTGAGGCGGGTGTCGATTGGGTCATGCCCGGCTTTACCCATTTGCAAACCGCGCAACCGGTCACATGGGGCCACCATATGTTGGCCTATGTCGAAATGCTGGGCCGTGATCGCAGCCGCGTGCGCGATGCGCGGGCGCGTATGAACGAAAATCCGCTTGGTGCCGCAGCGCTGGCGGGCACCTCGTTTCCCATCGACCGCGAAGTGACCGCAGCGGCCCTTGGGTTTGACCGGCCCGCGGCGAACTCGCTGGACGCGGTCTCCGATCGCGATTTTGCGCTTGAGTTCCTGTCGGTCGCGTCGATCAGTGCGATGCATCTGTCGCGTTTTGCCGAAGAGCTGGTGATCTGGTCCAGCGCGCAATTCCGGTTTGTGACGCTGTCGGATCGGTTTTCGACCGGTTCGTCGATCATGCCGCAAAAGAAGAACCCGGATGCGGCTGAGCTGATCCGTGCAAAAGTGGCCCGTATCTTTGGCGCGAATGTCGCCCTGATGATGGTGATGAAGGGTTTGCCGCTGACCTATTCCAAAGACATGCAAGAAGACAAAGAGCAAGTCTTTGATGCCGCCGACAACTGGATGCTGGCGATGGCCGCGATGGAAGGAATGGTCCGTGACATGACCGCCAACCGCGCGCAGCTGGAACACGCAGCCAGGTCTGGGTTTTCGACGGCAACGGATTTGGCGGACTGGCTGGTGCGGACGCTCGATATGCCGTTTCGCAACGCGCATCACGTCACCGGCGCGTTGGTCGCGCTGGCCGAGGCCAAATGCTGCGATCTGCCGGATCTGAGTTTGCAGGACATGCAATCGGTGCATGGCGACATCACACAAGAGGTCTATACTGTTTTGGGCGTTCACAATTCAGTGGCCAGCCGCACAAGCTACGGCGGCACCGCGCCCGCACAAGTCCGTGCACAGATTGCCCGATGGAAGGATCAATTGGGATGAGATTTCTAGCCTTCTCGACGCTGGTCGCGTTGACCGCCTGTTCCAGCGGCCCGCCACGCCTGTCTGCGGATGTCGATGTCAACAGTGGGGACCCGCAAGTGTCTGCCGTTGGGTTGACCCTTGGTGGGTTTGGTTTGCGGGTGCGACCATGATCCGGGCCGTGCACCTGTCGGTGGTGCTGATGATGCTGGCTGCGCTGGGTGGATGTGGCGCGGGCGGCGGGCCCGTGGCCCCAGGTAAATCTGCCCCTTCTGGGCTTTTTGCAGGACAATAACATGACACCTTATCGATTGATTTTTTTGGCCCTCGCGATCTGGGGCGCAATCCATCCAATGTACTATTTCATCCAGTGGTTTTCGGAAAACACTTGGTCGATCCGCGCGATGGTCGATGCATGGCATGTGAATGCGGCAAGCTCGGGACTGGTGTGGGATTTGACCATCGCAGCTGTGGCGCTCACGGTGTTTGTGCTGGCCGAAGTTTATGTCCGCAAGAACTGGATCGCCCTCATCGCGATCCCGGCCACGTTCTGCATCGGGGTTTCTTGTGGCTTGCCATTGTATCTGTTTTTGCGGTCGGCACCGATCCGGTGATCCAAATTTTCGTGCGTGGGGCAATGTAACGAATGGACCATTTTCTGTATAAAGACAGCGTCTTGCACGCAGAAGACGTTGCCCTGACCGAGATTGCACGCGCCGTGGGCACACCGTTCTATGTGTATTCCGCCGCAACATTGACCCGCCATTACACATTGTTTGACGACGCACTTAGCTGGGGTCCGCATACGATTTGTTATGCGATGAAATCCAACAGCAATCAGGCGATCCTGAAGCTGCTGGGGGATCTTGGGGCTGGTATGGATGTGGTCTCGGGCGGCGAATATGCACGGGCCCGTGCGGCCGGCGTGCCCGGAGACCGGATCGTGTTTTCCGGGGTGGGCAAGACCAGGGCCGAGATGCACCAGGTGCTGTCGGGCGGCGTGCGTCAGGTCAATGTTGAAAGCGAACCGGAGATGGAGGCGCTGTCGCAGGTCGCCGCCGCCCGAGGGGTCGATGTGCCGATCACGGTGCGGGTGAACCCCGATGTCGATGCCAAGACCCATGCCAAAATCTCGACGGGCAAGAAGGGTGACAAGTTTGGTATTCCGATTGAACGGGCGTCCGATGTCTATGCGCGCGCTGCCGCATTGCCGGGGCTGAAGGTGGTTGGGATCGACGTGCATATCGGTTCACAACTGACCCAGCTGGAGCCGTTTGAGACCGCCTATCGCAAGGTTGCCGATTTGACCCGTCGGTTGCGCGCAGAAGGCCATGATATCAGCCGTCTTGATCTGGGCGGCGGCTTGGGAATTCCTTATGCACGCTCGAACCAAGCGCCGCCTCTGCCGACGGAATATGGCGCGATGGTGCAGCGTACGGTCGGCGATCTGGGCTGCGAAATCGAGATCGAGCCCGGGCGTCTGATCTCGGGCAATGCCGGGCTACTCGTGTGTTCTGTAATTTATGTCAAGGAGGGCGATGGCACGGATTTTTTGATCCTCGATGGTGCGATGAACGATCTGATCCGGCCGGCGATGTACGGCGCCCATCATGACATCATCGCAGTGCACCAGCCCGCACCAGGCCTTGAGCAAACCGCATATGATATCGTCGGCCCCGTCTGCGAGAGCGGTGATACCTTCGCCAAGGGGCGGATCATGCCCCCGGTGGCCCCGGACGAAATGGTCGCCTTTCGCTCGGCGGGCGCCTATGGTGCTGTGATGGCGTCGGAATACAACACCCGGCCCTTGGTGCCAGAAGTTTTGGTCCGGGGTGATCAATTCGCCGTCATCCGGGCCCGTCCAACCTTTGACGAAATCATTGCGCGCGATACCATTCCAGCGTGGTTGTAGTGCGCGGGGCGTCCGGCGCATCGGGCATACCATATAATCGGAGCGCTGATGACCAAGACCAACCCAACGCCCAAATTCGCGCAACGAGACCCGTCTCATGCCGCGCTGATCGCTTTGAAGCGCCCGGTCTGGCTGACCCGTTTGGGCCTGTGGACCGAGGCAATCGCACGTGCATTTTGGCCGCTCTGGGTGACGATCGGATTGGCGCTGAGCGCGGTGGCCTTTGGGGTGCAAGACGCGCTGCCGCTCCCGCTGGTGTGGGGCCTGAGCGCTTTGGCCGCTGTGGTCGCGCTTGGCGCGCTGATCTGGGGCGTGTGGCGTGTGCGGTTTGCATCCTGGGCAGCGGCGGCCGCGCGCCTGGATCGCGCCACCGAGGGCCGGCCCATGCAAACCCTGACCGATACGCTGGCGCTTGGCGGCGATGATCCAGCGGCGCAGGCGCTTTGGCGCGCCCATCTGGCCCGCGTCGCGGCGATGGCGAAATCAGCACGTGCGGTTCCACCTGATCTGAAATTGTCGCGGTTTGACCGCGTCGGTTTGCGCTATATTGCCGCGATTTTTGTCGTCATCTCAGTGGTGTTTGGCACTGGATTTCGGTCTGACATGTCGTTTTTGCCCGTCAGCGGTGGCCAAGCGCGCGCGACTGGGCCCGCCTGGGAGGGTTGGGCCGATCCACCCAGCTATACCGGTTTGCCCAGCTTGTATTTAAATGAGATTTCAGGTGGCCTGTCACTGCTCCAAGGCTCCCGTTTGACAATGCGGCTTTATGGGGCGGACGGGCGCTTGAGTGTCGCCGAAACCGTGTCCCAAAATCCAGGCGGGCCGCCCAGCACAGAGCCGGTCCAAGAAATCACCGTCGCCCGCGCGGGGGATTTGTCTGTTGAGGGTCCATCTGGTCAACGCTGGAATATCGCGGTCGCAGTCGATGGCGCGCCCAGCATCAAGGTCGACGGACCCTTGCGCCGCGTCGGGGCGGGCGAGATGAGGCTGCCCTTCAGGGCCACCGATGATTTTGGCGTGATTGCTGGGCGGGCGGATTTCGTCCTTGATCTGGACGGGATTGCGCGCCGATATGGTCTGCAAACCGATCCGGAGCCGCGCGCGCCTCTCAGCATTCCGATCCCGCTGACGGTCACCGGAAATCGGGCCGCGTTCCGTGAAGTGCTGGCTGAGGATTTTTCGGAGCATCCCTGGGCCAATCTGCCGGTTGCCTTAACACTTTATGCGCAAGACGATCTGGCCCAGACCGGTCGATCCGAACCGTTCGCGATGGTTCTGCCGGGGCGACGCTTTTTCAACCCCACAGCGGCTGCGGTGATCGAGCAGCGCCGCGACCTGCTCTGGAGCCGTGACAACAGCCTGCGGGTTAGTCAGGTGTTGCGCGCGATCAGTCATCGCCCGGACGGTTTCATGATCAATGACGCGGCATTCTTGCAGCTCTCGACAGCGACGGCGCGCTTGATCGGAGCGTTGGAAGACGGTGTAACCCCTTCCGTTCGCGATGAAATTGCAGCACTTTTGTGGGACGCCGCCGTGCTGTTTGAAGAGGGCAGCTTGGCAGACGCGCTGGAACGTCTGGAGCGCGCCCAAGAGGCCCTGCAAGAAGCCATGCGCCGGGACGCCTCCGAAGACGAAATCGCCCGGCTCATGCAAGAGCTGCGCGAGGCGATGGACAACTACATCCAACAGCGCGCGCAAGAGGCCCGCAATTCTGATACCCAACCGCAACCGCCCCGCCCCGACTCCGAGCAGATCACCAGCGACCAGCTGCAAGACATGCTCGACGAGATTGAACGGCTGATGAATGAAGGCCGTATGCAGGAGGCGCAAGCGCTGCTCGATCAGCTGATGCAGATGATGGAAAATATGGATGTGGCCGAAGGACAGAACGGCCAATCACCCGGTGCGCAGGCGATGGAACAGCTGCAAGATACCTTGCGAGATCAGCAACAGCTGTCTGACGATTCGTTTCAGGATATGCAGCGTGACGATCGACAAGGCCAACAGCCGGGGCAAAGCCGTCCGCAGACAGACGCGCCGGGCGCCCAAGATTTGGCTCAGCGCCAACAGGACTTGCGGGATCAGGTCGAACAACAACGTCGCGCCCTGCCTGGGGCAGGTACGCCGGAAGGCGACGCGGCGCGCGAAAGTTTGCAACAAGCGGAGCGCGCCATGGAAGACGCGGCCGACGCGCTTGAAGACGGCGATCTCGCCGATGCGCTCGACAGTCAATCCGACGCGATTGACGCGCTGCGCGATGGTATGCGCGATCTGGCTGAGATGATCGACGACACGCAACAGCGCAGGGATCGCCGAGACCAGGATGGGTCACGAGACGGGGGCCAGCAAGACAGCGCTTCGACCGATCCGCTGGGACGCGAAGCGGGCAATCAAGGCCGAATGAACAGCGAAGATTCTCTGTTGAGTGGCGAAGATACGCAAGCGCGGGCCCGCGAATTGCTTGATGAAATTCGCCGCCGATCCGCGCAACAAAGCCGCCCTGAAGCGGAACGTGAGTATCTGCGCCGCTTGCTGGAGCGGTTCTGACCCTTCGGGTCGCGCGTGCCCCCAAGTGTGCCCCGAAGGACCTGGCGCTGTGAACGCTGCCGGGGCGCAAGCTTCCAAAGCTGTTGGGCAGATGGCAGGTTCGCCTGTTGCGCCAGCGGTGACAATCAGCCAGTATTTTCCGTGATCAATGTGCTCAGCCGCGTGGATACATTTCCGATCACGGTGTCGAGCATCGCACGTAAATGATTGGTGGTGTCGACAAATTCCTCGATATAGGGGGCGGTTTGTGGCCAGCGGTCGGACAGCTCATCCTCAAAAACATAGACAAACAATGCGACCGAGACAGCGGCCATGATGGCGCTGAACCCAAAGCGAAACCCCTGGGCCCGGCGCAGTTTGCGCAAAGTGCGTTCGACCTCGACATAAGCGGGGACGGAATTGGGTCGCTCGGCACTGGCGCGCAGGGTTGAGTTGATTTCTTCGATGTCAGGCAGCACGTTGCGCCCCGCATCGCCACTGCGCCGCCGTCCAATGGTCCCTGAGGGAACAAGATCTTCATCCGGCAGATCGCGCGGATTGGTCGGCACACGGCGCGATTGGCGCGGTGCAGCTCCGGCCAGCGCCAGTTCGGATTGGTCTTGGAAGGGATCAACCGGTTCGCCGCGCCGGATGCGCTGTTCATGCTCGGCTTCGGACCTGAGCACGCGCAGGACTTCGTCGTCCACGGGTTTGCGGGCCTGTGACATGGCCGGGCCCGAAGGTCCCGGCGCCGGTTCGTCGACCGGGTTTTGAGTGGTCGTCGGATGTCGTGTGGCGCGCGGCAGGCGCGACCGTTCGTTTCGGGGCGCGGGCGCAGGGGGGGCTGACACGGATGCGCCGTCTGCGGGGCCGCGCTCAAACCACGTCTTGTTGCAGTTGGAACATTGCACATCGCGTCCCTCTGGTGGGATCACGCTGGGTTCAACTTCGTATTCCGCGCTGCAGTTGGGGCAGATGAGCCGCATTCCTGATCCTCTAGAGCCAATCTGTGCCATAATGCCTTCCGATACACCAACACTTAGCAATCCAAAGCCGCCTTTCCAAGGGATGCCTGCATGCGGTCTGCTGTTGAAGGCCGTTGCCGCATTGCGCCGATTGCCACCAGGCGAGCAGACAGATAACACTGACGCGAGCCTGAAAGAGGACACACCCGTGATCGAGTTGGAAAGCGTCGGATACAGCTATGGGCGCGGCACGCCTTTGCTGAGCGACCTGACGGTCAAACTGGCCCCGGGTTCGTTTCATTTTTTGACGGGCCCGTCGGGTGTTGGCAAAACCACCTTCCTCAAACTGTGCTATTTGGAACTGCGCCCCACCAGCGGGCGTGTGCGGGTCTTTGGCCATAGCGGCTCGGATCTGGGACGCGATCATGTTGCGCTGTCGCGCCAGAAGATCGGCGTTGTGCACCAGGATTGCCGGTTCCTCGACCATCTTAGCGTTGCGGAAAATATTGCGCTGCCGCTGACGGTGTCGCGGCGTCCGGTGCCGGGGACAGATCTGACAGAACTGTTGGCCTGGGTCAGCCTGACAGATAAGGCCAGTCAAAAGCCCCCTGAACTTTCAGGCGGCGAGCGGCAACGCGCCGCCCTGGCGCGCGCGGTGATGACCGCTCCGGATGTTTTGTTGGCCGACGAGCCCACCGGCAATGTCGACTGGGAGATGTCGCTGCGTTTGCTCGCGCTTATGGTGGAGCTGAACCGCATGGGCAAAACCGTCTTGATCGCCACCCACGATATCGCCCTGGTCCGGGCCAGCCGCCAATATGTCCAAGCTCGTGTGCTGCGTCTGCAAGGGGGGCGGCTGACCCTTGCGGGGTCCGATCTGTGAAGGGTCTGGCGTCGTTTCTGGCCTTGTTGAAAGGCGATGCGCAGGCTGACCGGGTGGTGCCGCCATCAGGCTTTACAGCAAGGCTGACCTTTTTGACGGCGGCTGCGATGGCCTTTTTGGCCGTGTTTGCCTTGGCGCTTTCCCTGGCTGCGGGACGGGTTGCGTCCGAGTGGTCCGAAGCGCTTGCGCGGTCGTCAACGATCCGCATTTCGGCGCCGGTCGCGCAGCTTGATGCGCAGGCCAACGCGGTGCTGGAGGTGTTGCGCACAACTCCGGGTGTCGCTGAAGCGCGGATGCTCAGCCCAGAGGAACAGGCTGCCTTGCTGGAGCCCTGGCTTGGACCTGACTTGCCGATCGAGACCCTGCCTGTGCCGCGTCTGATCGAAGTCATCGAGACCGCAGAGGGATATTCCCCCGACGGGCTTCGCCTGCGCCTTGTGGCAGAAGCCCCTGGTGCGGTGCTCGATGATCACACACGTTGGCGCAGACCGCTGATCAAGGCCGCGGGCCGCCTGCGTTTGCTGGGCTGGCTGTCATTGGTGCTGATTTTTGGTACAATGGGCGGAATGATCACGCTGGCCGCCAACGCAGCGCTTGCTGCGAATGCCCAGGTGATCACCGTTTTGCGTCTCGTCGGTGCGCGCGATACCTATATCGCAGGGGCGTTCATGCGCCGGTTTACTAGGCGGGCGGGCACCGGTGCGCTGATCGGGACCGCATCTGGCATGCTGACGATGGCCGTGCTGCCCACAGAGGGCACCGAGAGCTTTTTGACGGGACTTGGCTTTCAGGGGATGGGCTGGGTCGCGCCGGTCTTTATCCCGCCCCTTGGTGCGGCGGTGGCGCTGTTTGCCACCCGAGCCGCCGCGTTCCGCTCGCTTAAGGATCTGTCATGAGACTCGTCTTCCAATACGGTATGTCGCTTTTGTTCATCGGCCAGATGTATCTGATGATGGCCTTGAGCGCGATCGCGTTCCTGCCCTGGGCTGCGGTCTCATCCGATGGTGCGTGCGCCGCTGTGCGCTTTTATTGCAAATGGGTCCGCTGGAGCGCCCGCGTTCTGGTCGGCTTGCGCTCAGAGGTGCGCGGCATTGTCCCTCAGGACGAGATGATCGTTGCCAGCAAACACCAAAGTTTCTTTGACATTATCATGCTGGTCTCAGTGCTGCCGCGGCCCAAATTCATCATGAAGGCGTCGTTGAAATACGCACCGTTTTTGGGCTGGTACGCCGCACGATTGGGCTGTATCCCGGTGGATCGCGGCAAAGGCGGGCGGGCGGTCACACAGATGGTGGTCGGGGTCAAAGACCCAGCCAACCCGCCCGGGCAGCTGATCATCTATCCGCAAGGCACGCGGGTCGCGCCTGGCGCCGACAAAGCCTACAAGGTTGGGGTGAGTGCGCTGTACCAAGCGCTTGGCCAGGACGTGGCGCTGGCAGCGACAAATGTCGGCGTGTTTTGGCCCCGTCATGGCGTTTTGCGCAAACCGGGCCTCGCGGTGGTCGAATTCCTGCATGTCGTGCCTGCAGGCAAACCGATGCCGGAGTTCATGGACGAGATCGAAACGACAATCGAGACCGCGTCAAACAAGTTGCTAATCGAGGCTGGGTTCAAGACATGACCGATTATATCACCGATATTGAGACGCTCGTCGCCCATTATGGGACCTCGTCTGAGGCCTCCCTGATCAAGGTCACTGACCGTTTGACCTCTGCTTACTGCCGCTGGATTGAAGCGTCCCGGTTTTGCATCCTGACGACTGTGGGCCCTGAGGGCACCGATGGGTCGCCGCGTGGCGATATCGGCGCGGTGCTGACGATTTTGGATGACCGGACTTTGGCGATGCCAGATTGGCGCGGTAACAACAGATTGGATTCGTTGCGCAATATCGTGCGCGATGGCCGTGTGTCGCTGATGGTCATGGTGCCAGGCTTGGCGAATGTGATTCGCGTCAATGGCACGGCGCGGCTCACGGCAGACGCCGAATTGCGCGCCCGCTATGACCGTGGCGGCAAGCAACCGGCGACTGTGATCGTGATCCAGATTGCCGAAGTCTACAGCCAATGCGCGCGCGCAATCTTACGGTCGCAGTTGTGGGGCGATCAGGTCGGCCCCGATCTGCCCAGCCCCGGCGAAATCCTTTCAGAAATCAAAGACAGCTTTGATGGCGCCAAATATGATGCCGACTGGGGGCCGCGCGCGGCGAAAACCATGTGGTGATATTGCGCGGCGGCACTTTCGGCCTTGTCTGGTGCGACGTAATTTTATATTAGAAATCGGATTGAGAAAATAATAAACTTGCGCACCCCGGAGTCCGCCTATGAGTTTTCGCCCGCAGCCCAGCCCTGTCGCCCGCCCCAACCGCTGCCAGCTTTTTGGCCCTGGTTCGAACCCCAATTTGCACCCGAAGATGGCGGCAAGTGCAGCGGATGTGATCAACCTGGACCTCGAAGACAGTGTTGCCCCGTCCGATAAAAATGTTGCGCGCGGCCATGTCATTGCGGCGATCAACACGCTCGATTGGGGCTCCAAGACCCTGTCGGTGCGAATCAACGGGCTCGATACACCTTATTGGTATCGCGATGTGGTCGACGTACTGGAACATGCCGGCGACCGACTGGACCAGATCATGATCCCCAAAGTTGGGTGTGCGGCCGATGTCTACGCCGTTGACGCGCTGGTCACCGCGATCGAAACCGCCAAATCCCGCGCTCGGCCGATCACCTTCGAAGTCATCATCGAGAGCGCCGCGGGTATCGCCCATGTCGAAGACATCGCCGCCAGCAGTCCACGTTTGGTCGCGATGAGCCTGGGCGCCGCGGATTTTGCGGCCTCGATGGGGATGCAGACCACCGGGATCGGGGGCACACAGGAAAAATACTATATGCTGCGCGACGGCGCGAAACATTGGAGCGACCCGTGGCACTGGGCCCAGGCCGCGATTGTTGCGGCCTGTCGTACACATGGCGTGCTGCCGGTGGATGGTCCGTTTGGGGATTTCAGCGACGATGAAGGTTTTGTCGCCCAGGCGGAGCGCTCCGCGACATTGGGAATGGTCGGAAAATGGGCGATCCACCCCAAGCAAATCGCGCTGTGCAACCAAGTGTTTACCCCGTCTGACCAGGCCGTCGCCGAAGCCCGTGAGATCCTTGCTGCGATGGCCCAGGCCAAAGCCAAGGGCGAAGGCGCCACAGTCTATAAAGGCCGCCTTGTCGACATCGCCTCGATCAAGCAAGCCGAAGTGATTGTGAAACAATCCGAGATGATCGCTGGCGCATGACTTCTGTGGTGTGACCAAATCTTGGCGAGTTGCATCCGCGTCGCCAGGCGGCCATATAGAGGGGCAAAGCGAAACGAGGCCTTGCGATGAAAAACTACCTTGAGTTCGAAAGGCCCCTGGCCGAGATCGAAGGCAAAGCCGAAGAATTACGTGCCATGGCGCGGGCCAATCCAGAAATGGACGTCGAGGGCGAGGCGTCTGCACTCGATGATAAGGCCGCGCAAATGCTGAAGGATCTGTACACAGATCTGACCCCATGGCGCAAATGTCAGGTTGCACGTCATCCCGACCGGCCCCATTGCCGTGATTATGTCAACGTTTTGTTTGACGAATATACACCACTGGCAGGCGATCGGAACTTCGCCGATGACCATGCGGTGATGGGCGGGCTCGGGCGTCTCGACGGGCGCCCTGTGATGGTGATCGGCCACGAAAAAGGCAACGATACCAAAACCCGGATCGAGCGCAATTTCGGCATGGCCCGTCCCGAAGGCTATCGCAAAGCAATTCGGCTGATGCACATGGCTGACAAGTTTGGCATTCCTGTGATCACGCTGGTCGATACCCCGGGCGCCTATCCGGGCAAAGGCGCTGAAGAACGGGGCCAATCCGAAGCCATTGCACGGGCCACGGAAACATGTTTGCAACTCAAAGTCCCTTTGCTGAGCGTGATCATCGGCGAAGGCGGCTCGGGTGGCGCCGTGGCGTTTGCCACCGCCAGCCAGCTGGCGATGTTGGAGCATTCGATCTATTCGGTGATCTCGCCCGAGGGCTGTGCCTCGATTTTGTGGAAAGATGCCGAGAAGATGCGCGAAGCCGCCGAGGCGCTGCGCCTAACCGCTCAGGACCTTAAGAAACTGGGTGTGACAGACCGGATCATTCCAGAGCCGGTCGGCGGGGCGCAAAGGGCGCGCGATGTGGTGATCGCCTCGGTCGGGCAGGCTCTCGAAGACATGTTGGCCAGTTTTGACGGCAAAACCGGTGATGAGATCTTGGCGGCGCGGCGCAAAAAATTTCTGGATCTTGGCACGAAAGGCCTGGCGGCATAGGCCATCGTGTGTTGGTTTGGCCGCAGCAATGTGACCAGGCCGATTGTCGCGTATATGGCGCCAATGCCGCCGCGCACCTTGGACGGCGCAGTGGATTTTTCCGCAACCAACACCTCTGCGGCGCGCGCTGAGTCGCGCCCTATTTTTGCCTGCGGTCGGCGGTCACATGCGGGTCGAAGACCGCGCCGCATCGCCGCAGTTAGATGCGTTTGATCTGGATCCGGCGCCATCCGCGCCTTGGGGCTGTTGGGCAACGCTTGACCTGACCCTCGGACGGGGTAAACCCGAACGATACAAGTGCAGGAGATCCCCATGAGCCGAACTGTCTATGTCAACGGTGCCTTTGTGGCGGAAGCGGACGCCACTGTCTCGGTGTTCGATCGAGGCTTTTTGTTTGCCGATGGGGTGTATGAAGTCACGTCGGTGCTCGACGGCAAGCTGATCGACTTTGAGGGCCACGCGCGGCGCTTGCAGCGTTCGCTCGACGCGCTGGACATGGCCGCCCCCTGCACCACGGACGAGCTGTTGGACATCCATCGCCAGTTGGTGATTCAGAATGATCTGGTCGAGGGGATGATCTATTTGCAAGTTACGCGCGGCGCCGCCGACCGTGATTTTGCCTATCCCGAAGACGCGACCCCCACGCTGGTGCTGTTCACGCAGTCCAAGGCGTTGATCGATAACCCGATGGTGGCCAACGGCATGAAGGTCATCAGTATCGAAGATCAACGCTGGGCCCGGCGGGACATCAAGACGGTGCAGCTGTTGTATCCCTCAATGGGCAAGATGATGGCAAAAGCGGCCGGTGCCCATGATGCTTGGATGGTTGAAGATGGATTCGTAACAGAGGGCACTTCAAACAACGCCTATATCATCACCCGGTCCGGCACGATCGTGACCCGCCAGCTGAGCAACGATATCCTGCATGGGATCACCCGGGCGGCGGTGCTGCAAATGGCGACCGAGGCGCAAATGGCGGTCGAAGAGCGTCCCTTTACCATTCACGAGGCGCAAGACGCCGCCGAGGCGTTCATCACCTCTGCCAGCACTTTCGTGATGCCCATTGTCGAGATCGACGGCCAAGCGGTCGGGGATGGCAAGGTTGGCCCAATCGCCAGCCGCCTGCGCGAGATCTACCTGAATGAGAGCCGCAAAGCCGCCATCTAAGTCACGATCGACCCGCGACTGTCAAATTGTGCATATTTTTGATAAATTGGGCATATCGCAAGCGGATCCGAGCCGAGCAAAGTGCCGTCTAATGGTGGGACTTGGCGAATGCCGCATTTTGGGCGTCGGTTGCCTCGGTCTGATACTTTTCTTTCCATTCGGCGCTGGTCATGCCATAGAAGCTCTCGCGGGCTTCTTCTTTGGACATTTCAATGCCTTGCGCCGCAGCAGCTTCCTGGTACCAGCGGGACAAACAGTTGCGGCAGAACCCGGCGAGGTTCATCATGTCAATGTTTTGTACATCTGTGCGCTCTTCCATCAGGTGTTTTTTCAACGCACGGAATGCGGCGGCTTCCAGTTCGATCCGGGTTTGGTCATCCATGGGATATCTCCTGTCTTAGGTCGGTTAAGGCGTCGTCAAGCATGGGTGCTAAGCGACGGGCCCACGCTGTTTGATCTGCTGGGTTGGAAATCAGGTCGTTGCGCAGTTCGATCAAGACATGGGGGCGTCCGGTTTGCAACGCATGGCGATCCATCGTGTCACCGGGCAGTTTTCCGGTATAGGGTTGGTTGTCTCCGATACACAGATTGAGAGTTTTTTCTAGGTTTTTCATAAATTTATGTGCCAAGCGCGTGTCGGATGCATAGAGCACCCCGATATGCCAGGGCCGGGGGTCCCGTCCGCGCAACTGCGGTGTAAACGAGTGGATCGATACCAAAGCCGCGTCTGGGCGGGCAATCAGCACTTGGTCCAGCGCGTCGTGATAGGGACGGTGGAACAGGTCGAGCCGTCGGGTCCGCTCGGCGGCGTCGGCATGGCGATTGGCGGGAATAAGCGTCCCATCATAGAGCCGCATCAGAAGGGTCGGATCGTCCTCACCTCGGTTTGGGTCAATCACCAGCCGCGAGAAATTTGAGCGCACAACGGGCGCGCGCAACATCCCTCCCAAGGCCAAAGCGACCTCGGCTGCGCCGGGATCATAAGCAATGTGTCGCGCCATATCATCCGCAGGCAGTCCCAAATCACCGCCATTGACGCTGTCGGGGACGCGGTTGGTGGCATGATCACAGACCACAACCCAGTCTGGTCTTGCGGTTTGTGCGGCTGGAAGGTCAATGAAAAAAGGGGGCTCCACCATATCCGTCCCTGTCTGAAAACGACACGCCATACAGCGTCGTTGATGTTGCGCATACCGCTTTGTGGGCGGAGGCACCAGTTGATGCCTCGACAAAAATAGGCCATAGCAATGGCCAAAGGCGCTATGATAGCGCTAGCATTATCGCGACAATGAGGAGCCCCTTCCGATGCGACGCCTGAGAAACCTGAAAATTGTGGCGACGCTTGGCCCGGCTTCGTCTGACTACGAGACCATTCGCGCGTTGTTTGACGCTGGCGCGGATGTATTCCGCCTGAACATGAGCCACGGCGCGCATTCCGAAATCAGCGCGCGACATGAAATTATTCGCCGGGTCGAACGTGAAACCGGTCGGCCGATCGGGATCCTCGCCGATCTGCAGGGTCCTAAGATCCGCTGCGGCGTGTTTGCCGACGGCCCGCACGAGCTGTCCGTTGGTCAGAAATTCCGCTTTGATCTGAACGACACACCTGGTGACGCCACGCGCGTCTGTCTGCCCCATCCTGAGATTTTCCAAGCCTTGCAAACTGGTGCCCGACTGTTGATCAATGACGGCAAAGTGGCAGTAAGCGTCGAAACTTTTGGCGCAGACTTTGCCGATTGCAGTGTCACGGTTGGCGGTGAGATTTCCGACCGCAAGGGCGTGAACGTGCCCGATGTTGTGTTGCCACTGGCGGCGCTGTCAGACAAGGATCGCAAAGATCTGGAATTCGTTTGTACGCTTGGGGTGGACTGGCTGGCACTGTCGTTTGTGCAGCGCGCCGAAGATGTCCTGGAAGCGCGAAAGCTGGCCGGGGACCGCGCTGCAATCTTGTCCAAGATTGAAAAGCCCGCGGCGGTTGAAGCCTATGACGAGATCCTGAAGGTCTCGGACGGGATCATGGTGGCGCGTGGTGATCTGGGTGTCGAATTGCCGGTTTGGAAAGTGCCGCCGATTCAGAAGCAGCTGGTGCGCGGCGCGCGCAGGGCGGCCAAGCCCGTGATCGTGGCAACGCAGATGCTGGAATCGATGATCGGCAGTCCTGTACCGACCCGTGCTGAGGTCTCGGATGTTGCCGCTGCGATTTATGAGGGCGCCGATGCGGTCATGCTCAGCGCGGAGTCCGCGGCAGGGGATTTCCCGATCGAGGCGGTGACCACAATGAACAATGTCGCGGTCGAGGTTGAGGGCGATCCAACCTACCGACAGGTGATCGAGGCCTCTCGACCGGCCACTGAACACTCGGTTGCCGATGGCATCGTTGCCGCCGCGCGAGAGATCGCGGAAACCGCTGATATCAAAGCGATCTGCTGTTTTTCGCAGTCCGGCTCGACGGTGGCCAAGGCCAGCCGCGAAAAGCCTCGGGTGCCGATCGTTGCGCTGACCTCTATGTTGGGCACGGCACGGCGTCTTAGTCTCAGCTGGGGCGCACATACCGTTGTGATCACAGATGTGTCACGGTTCAAACAGGCGGTTGTTTCTGCGGCGCGGGCTGCTCGGACCGAAGGGTTCGCCACGACTGAGGACAAAATCCTGGTCATTGCCGGCGTGCCGTTCAATGTGGCCGGCTCCACCAATATCTTGCGGGTTGCCCCGTGCGACGAAAGCCTGATCTTCTCGTCCGAGCCGACGTAACGCAGCACATTCTCAGAGCTCTGGGCATCTGATTGTCCCGCATGCAGGGCGCCCGTGTGTGGGGCGGTGGTGCAGCCTGTGCCGCACTCGGCCTTGTCTTTGGGCTTGCATCGGTGCACGGGCTTCGGTAACAGCCATCTCTGATCTGGTTTCAGATTGCCCGGTCCCGGCGAAGATGGCATGCCGCGGAACGGTGCCAGCACTCTAGAATGAACGGAGACGCAAATGCCTAAAATGAAGACAAAATCGAGCGCCAAAAAACGCTTTAAAGTGACGTCCACGGGGCGCGTCCTTGCGGCTCAGGCCGGCAAGCGCCACGGCATGATCAAACGCTCTAACAAGTTTCTGCGCAATGCGCGTGGCACAACCACGCTCAGCGCCCCTGACGAGAAGATCGTCAAGGGTTATATGCCATATGCACGTTAAGGAGGGTTAGATATGAGCCGTACCAAAGGTGGAACCGTCGCCCACGCCCGTCACAAGAAGGTCCTGAAAGCCGCAAAAGGTTATTATGGCCGCCGTTCGACGACGTTCAAAACGGCCAAGCAGGCGGTTGATAAAGCCAATCAATACGCAACGCGCGACCGCAAGAACCGCAAACGTCAATTCCGTGCTCTGTGGATCCAGCGGATCAACGCAGCGGTCCGCAGTCATGACGCGGCGCTGACATATTCGCGATTCATCAATGGGTTGTCTCTGGCCGGGATCGCAGTCGATCGCAAGGTTTTGGCCGATCTTGCTGTGCATGAACCCGACGCTTTCGGTGCCATCGTCAAGCAAGCGCAAGACGCTCTGGCCGCGTAACACCGCCAAACAGCATTCAAAACAGGCCGATCCGAAGGGAGCGGCCTGTTTTGTTAGGCTCTGCGCCATCTGCGGGGCGACGGAGTTCAAACGGATTGGGCCCAGGCTGCGGCGGGCTTCTGGGCCGATCGCTGCGCCCTGATGACGAAGAGCGCGTGGCGCCTTGCGCTGACTTGCATTCGCTTGCCAATATGGCTACCTCGCCAAGCAACGGGCAACGAGGGCATCATGGACGATCTGCGCGATAAATATCTGGCACTTGTGGCCGAGGTGGCCGATGAAAGCGCGCTTGAAGCGCTGCGGGTGCAGGCTGTCGGCAAAAAAGGTGAGGTGGCGTTGAAAATGCGCGAGTTGGGCAAGATGACGCCCGAGCAGCGCCAGATCATGGGCCCAAAGCTGAACGCGCTGAAGGACGAAATCAACGCGGCTTTGGCGGCCAAGAAGGCCGCTTTGGCCGATGCTGCCCTCGATGCGCGCTTGCGCGACGAGTGGCTGGATGTGACATTTCCCGGCCGTACACGTGCGGCGGGCACCATCCATCCGATCAGCCAAGTGACAGAAGAGGTCACGGCAATCTTCGCCGATATGGGCTTTTCTGTTGCAGAGGGCGGCCAGATTGAGACCGATTGGTACAATTTTGACGCGCTCAACATACCGGGGCACCACCCTGCGCGTGCCGAAATGGACACGTTCTACATGGCCCGCGCCGATGGTGACAGCCGGGCGCCGCATGTGCTGCGAACCCATACCAGCCCCGTACAAATCCGTTCGATGGAACAGCATGGTGCACCGCTGCGGGTGATTTGTCCGGGCCGTGTGTACCGCGCCGATTACGACCAGACCCATACGCCCATGTTTCATCAGGTCGAGGGATTGGCGATTGACACGGACATTTCTATGGCCAACCTCAAGTGGGTGCTGGAGGAGTTCGTCAAATCCTTCTTTGGCGTCGATGATGTCGAGCTGCGTTTCCGCGCTTCGCATTTCCCGTTCACTGAGCCGAGCGCCGAAGTGGACATTCGGTGTTCCTGGGCAGGGGGCGTTCTGAAAGTGGGCGAAGGCGACGATTGGCTGGAAATCCTGGGGTCCGGGATGGTCCACCCGAAGGTGCTGCAGGCAGGTGGGATCGATCCGGGCATCTATCAGGGCTTTGCCTTCGGCATGGGTATCGACCGAATTGCGATGCTCAAATACGGTATTCCCGACCTGCGGGCGTTTTTCGATTCAGACCTGCGGTGGCTGCGGCATTATGGGTTTGCTGCGCTTGACATACCGACGCTGCATGGAGGGGTGAGCTGATGAAGCGCGATGACGATTTACTGCGTGAGATGTTGATCGAGTTTGAAGCGCAACAGGACTGGTTAAGTCTCATGCCCCAACCCATTGGAATGAGCGAACAAGACCGTATTAAATACGGGCACCTGAACTTACTTTGTAATGCAGATATGGTGACTTCAGTTGGAAAAGGACCTTTTCGACTGACCCATGCGGAATACGACTACCTTGAAGCAGTCCGCGATACAGGTATTTGGGACAAAACGAAAAATGCCGTTTCAGAAACGGGCGGCAGTGCAACGCCAGAAATCCTCAAACCGCTTGCGACCGGGTTGGTAAACAAGAAACTCTCTGAGCATACGGGCATTGCGCTATGAAATTCACCCTCTCATGGTTGAAAGACCACCTCGACACTCAGGCCGCGCTGGATGAGATCGTGTATGCCTTGACGGATCTTGGCCTCGAGGTTGAAAGCGTCGAGGATCGCGGGGCGAAACTGCGCGACTTTACCATCGGCAAAGTCATCAAAGCCGTACAACATCCCGATGCGGACCGGCTGCGGGTGTGTCAGGTCGAAACGGACGAAGGTGTTAAACAGATCATCTGTGGTGCGCCCAATGCGCGCGAAGGCATCACCGTGGTTGTGGCCAAGCCTGGTGTCTATGTGCCGGGCATCGACACCACCATCGGGGTTGGCAAGATCCGCGGCATCGAGAGTTTTGGCATGATGGCATCCGAGCGCGAGATGGAGCTGTCAGACGAACATGATGGCATCATCGAGCTGCCATCTGGGGCTGTTGGGGATCGCTTTGTCGATTGGCTGGCGGCCCATGATCCCGCCAAAGTAGACCCAGTGATCGAGATTGCGATTACGCCCAATCGCCCCGATGCACTGGGTGTGCGCGGCATTGCGCGCGATCTGGCGGCACGCGGTTTGGGCACATTGAAGCCGCGCGATTGTGATCCCGTGCCAGGGACATTCGCCTGTCCGATCAGCGTCTCGATTGATGAGGACACACGGACGGCTTGCCCGGTGTTCTATGGCCGGGTGATCAAAGGCGTGAAGAACGGGCCGAGCCCGGCCTGGCTGCAAGACGCGTTGCGGGCCATTGGTCTGCGCCCGATCAGCATTCTGGTCGATGTCACCAATTTCTTCACCTATGATCGCAACCGTCCTTTGCACGTGTTTGATGCCGACACGTTGGTCGGCGATGCGCTGCGCATTCATCGGGCCAAAGGGGGTGAAACCCTGGTTGGGTTGGACGAAAAAGACTATACCTTCAGCGCGGATCAAACGCTGATTTCCGATGCCAATGGTCCCGAGAGCATCGCTGGCGTGATGGGCGGTTTGCGCAGCGGCTGTACCGAAGACACCGTGAATGTGTTCATCGAGGCTGCGTATTTCGACCCGATCCGCACCGCCTATACGGGCCGCGCTTTGAAGATAAACTCGGACGCGCGCTATCGGTTCGAGCGTGGAATCGATCCGGCATGGACCCCGATCGGGCTTGAACATGCCACGCGGATGATCTTGGATCTTGCGGGGGGTGCGGCCTCGGACGTTGTTGTTGCAGGTGCGATTCCGGACACCCGCCGCGCTTATCAATTGGACACCGATCGGCTGGTCAGCCTGGTGGGCATGCAGATCGCCCCCGAGATCCAGCGCGCGACGCTTGCGGCCTTGGGGTTCTCGCTGGACGCCAACGACATGGCCAGTGTGCCAAGCTGGCGTCCGGATGTGCACGGCGAGGCGGACCTGGTCGAGGAAGTCGCGCGGATTGCGTCTCTGACCCAGTTGAAAGGCGTGCCAATGGCACGACCCGTTGGCGTGCCCAAACCAGTACTGACCCCGATGCAGAAGCGCGAACAACGGGCGCGCCGGACCATTGCTGCGCTGGGGTATAACGAATGTGTCACTTACAGCTTCGTGGATCAAAAAAGCGCGGCGTTGTTTGACGGCGGGTCGGACGAGACCGCGCTGGAAAATCCGATCTCGACCGAACTCAGCCATATGCGACCTGCATTGCTGCCGGGGCTGTTGCAGGCAGCTGCGCGCAATCAGGCGCGCGGATTCGCCGATATGGCATTGTTCGAAGTGGGTGCGGCGTTTCATGGCGGTGAGCCCGGTGAACAGCACCTTCTTGCGACCGGATTGCGGATTGGAAAGACCTTGTCCAAAGATGTCCATGGCGAAAGCCGCCCGGTCGATGTCTATGACGCAAAAGCGGATGCTGAAGCTGTTCTGGCGGCGATGGGGGCTCCTGCGAAAGTCCAGATTCTGCGCGACGTGGCGAATTGGTGGCATCCCGGACGCTCGGGCAAGATTTGCCTCGGGCCGAAAAAAGTGTTGGGCGTTTTCGGCGAGATCCATCCAAAGATCCTGACAGAGACGGGTGTCAAAGGACCAGCGGTTGGATTTACGCTCTGGCCTGCTGAGATTCCGTTCCCAAAATCGAACTCTGCAACGCGCCCCGCGTTGGCGATCAAAGATCTGCAAGCGGTCGAGCGCGATTTCGCGTTTGTCGTCGACACAACGGTTGAAGCGATGAGCTTGGTGAACGCGGCCGCAGGGGCCGATAAGGTCTTGATCCAAGATGTGCGGGTGTTTGACGAATTCATCGGCGGCAGCTTGGGCGATGGCAAAAAGAGCCTTGCAGTCACAGTACGGATGCAACCCAGTGACAAGACTTTAACGGAAGCCGAGATTGAAGCGGTGGCGGCGAAGGTCGTCGCCAAGGTTGAAAAAACCACGGGCGGCATATTACGCGGCTAGGACCGGCTGCTCGGTCAAAGACGTGTTTGGCACGGATCGGTCGGTCCTTTCCGTTGGCCCCCGGCCCTATGCCCGGACAAAGGAGTATCGCTATGACGTTAAAGGTTTATCTATCGGGTGAGATTCACACCGATTGGCGTGAGCAGATTATCGCGGGCAGCAAGGGGCTTGATGTTGCGTTTTCATCGCCTGTGGTGGTGCATGAGAACTCAGATGATTGCGGGGTTGCGATCCTGGGTGCCGAGGACACCAAATATTGGCACGATCACAAGGGGGCGATGGTCAACGCGATCCGGACCCGCAAGGGCATTCAGGATGCCGATATCGTGGTGGTCCGATTTGGCGAAAAATACCGTCAGTGGAATGCCGCGTTTGATGCCGGATTTGCGGCCGCGCTCGGCAAGTCGTTGATTGTGGTTCAAATGCCCGAACACCAACACGCGCTCAAAGAGATTGACGCGGCCGCGCTGGCCGTGACGGAAGACCCTGCCAAAGTGGCAGAAATTTTGCGCTATGTTCTGACAGGTGATCTGCCAACTTAAAGGCCCTCTGGCCGAGCAGCGGGAACAGCTTGAATATGTCGCAATGCGCGTCAATTTTTCGTGCGGTCATCAACGCCTTCGGTCGGTCAGTGCGCTCGTGCGAAATCTCGTTCACATGTATCTGATCAGTTGCGCATGCTCAGATTATCGAACAATTTGAAAAAAGATCATGCCGGACGCGCTGGTATGTTCAGACCGGCCTGAACCGCAAGCCGCGCGCGAAACCTGTTACCAGGGGCAACCCTATTGAAAACGCTGCGCTACGGACATCGGAGTCCGCAAGCATAACAGGAATTGCGTTATAGGGCCGGTCCGTTTCTTCAAGCATGATCGAAACCTTGACGCCATTTGGTGTCGGAACGGAGTAGAGTTGTAAGATTTCAAGGTTTGTATCGAGTCAATTGGTGTTGATCGGGTGTAACGTGACAGCAGACATTCGATGTTCCCTAGGGCGAGAGGCTCACGTATAGAGAAAACGCAGCCGCGTACCTTCGAGATTGCCTTAGGTAAAGTATGACATTTTTACAGACTCGCGAATGGTCTGTTTGTGGGCTGAATGCCCAGTGAGGGACAAAGACCAGCTCAGCAACGCCATCGTTTGATTGCGCGAGACCACTTGAAAACTTTTGTTTTGGGGACCATCGCTGAGATATTGGTTTGCCGCGGATGGTTGATATTTTTGAACGCGAAATCGTCGGTGGCAGCGCGCCCATGGTCTTTTGGCACGCTGACAGTTTTGCTGGATCATAAATGCGCACGGATCGCCACGTCGTTTGCGCTATGGTTGTTAGTCCTTCAGGGCAATGTTTGGTGAGATCACATCGATGCCAAGCGCTTTGCCGACCGCGTAAAGTGTCAAGTGACCTGCATGGATATTCAGGCCGTCGAGCAAATGCGGGTCGTCTAGACAGGCCTGGCGCCAGCCTTTGTTGGCCAACGCCAGCATGAAGGGCATTGTTGCGTTGCCAAGCGCGATGGTTGCGGTCCGAGCAACGGCGCCAGGCATGTTGGCGACACAGTAATGCTGAATGCCATCCACATCGTAGATCGGATCATCGTGTGTGGTGGGGCGGCTGGTTTCAAAACAGCCACCCTGGTCGATTGCAACGTCCACAAGGGCCGCTCCTGGCCTGAGCGTGGACAATTGGGCGCGATGGATCAATTTTGGGGCGGCTGCGCCGGGGATCAGCACGGCGCCAATGATCATGTCAGCGGTTTGAGCAAGCGCACTTGTGGTGCCAGCCGAGGCGTAGCTGGTCTTGAAACTCTGGCCAAAAACATCATCGAGATAGCGCAAGCGCGGCAGAGACCGGTCGAGCACGGTCACGTCTGCCCCCATACCCGCTGCGACCCTGGCGGCGTGGGTTCCCACGACTCCGCCGCCGATTACAACGACTCGTGCAGGGGCGACACCTGGGACGCCACCCATCAAAACACCGCGTCCGCCATTGGCCTTTTGCAACGTCCAGGCGCCCATCTGGGGCGCCAGGCGACCTGCCACTTCGGACATTGGCGCAAGCAACGGCAGCCCGCCCGCGGAATCAGTGACCGTTTCGTAGGCGATTGCGGTACAGCCCGATGCCAAAAGGTCTTGGGTCTGCTCACGGTCGGGGGCGAGATGCAGATAGGTGAACAAGACTTGTCCTGCGCGGAGCATCCGGCGTTCGTTGGCCTGCGGTTCTTTGACCTTCACAATCATATCTGCAGTGCCGAAAACCTCCTGAGCTGTTGTCACGATATGCGCACCCGCAGTGGTGTAATCACAATCCTCAAATCCTGCGCCCGCCCCGGCCATTGTCTCGACCAAGACAGTATGGCCTTGAAGCGTGGCTTCACGCACGGCGTTTGGGGTCATGCCGACGCGAAATTCCTGAGGTTTGATCTCTTTGGGGCAGCCAATTTTCATGATGTCGCTCCTTGTGCCGGGACTGGGCGCATTGTAGCGGTGATGGCGCGCAAGGTGTCGCGAAAGAGGGCTCGTTAAAACCGATTATTTTCGAATATTCTTGCGTCAGTATGCCTAATCAACGAAGGATTCTACGAATATGAAAATAGACGCAACAGATCGTCGTATTCTGTCGATCCTGCAACGTGAGGGTCGGTTGTCGAATGCAGAGCTGGCCGATCGGGTGAATCTGAGCGCTTCGGCTTGTCACCGTCGCGTCGGGCGGTTGGAGTCCGATGGATACATCCGGGATTATGTCGCGTTGTTGAACCCGCGCAAACTGGGAGTGCCAACCACTGTGTTCGTCGAAATCACGCTGCAGGGTCAGGCTGACGAGCTGTTGGAGGCCTTTGAAAAAGCGGTTGCCCTGATACCCAATGTGCTGGAGTGCCACCTGATGGCAGGCAGCGCAGATTATTTGCTGAAGGTCGTCGCCGAGAACACCGAAGATTTTGCGCGCATTCACCGCAAGCATCTGGCCCGTTTGCCTGGGGTCGCGCAGATGCAGTCGTTATTCGCCTTGCGAACCGTGTTCAAGACCACCGCCTTGCCGGTCTAGCAGGCGATTATATTGCAAGTGCCACACACACCATTTGGGCGGAGCACGCATCTGCGTTGATACAAAGCGGTTCAAGGTCTCGGTGAAAAACCGCAGATACCACGCCGCGTGATCGCGAGCGCCCATCTGCCCCCCGACTGCATAAAGCGCAGATATGCGCGCATCGCCCAATCAAGCCGTCAGTATGGGAAACCAATCGATCCGCAGTTTTTGTCCAACTTGCATGCCATGGCCGGGAAATGGGGGCGACGTCTTTCCAGGTCGCTCAACATAGCGGGCATCATCGCCCAGCAAGCGCAACGAGAATGCACGACGGCGCGTTGCACACTTGTTGCCCCGTGCGCCATGCAGCGTTTTATAATGAAACGCGACCGCGTCTCCGGGCTGCATCGGCCATTCCAGCACCTTGAATTCCAGTGGCTCGGCGTCGGGATTGGGCACGGGCCGATAGCTGCCGTCGTCTGGAAAAAAGTTATCCTCATGCAACCACTTGGTCGGCAGGACGGGCTTTTCCCAAAGGTGGGACCCGGCCACACAGCGCAGCGCCGCCTCGTTCACTGGATCAACGGGCACCCAAAAGCTGAGCATTTGCGTCCCGTCAACGAAATAATAGGGGGCATCTTGATGCCAGGGGGTGGGTTTTGACGTACCGGGTTCTTTGACCAGCACATGGTCATGGAACACCTGTACGGTTTGGCTGCCCATCAAGACCTTGGCCGCGGCCACGGCCTGGCTTTGCATGATGACACGCTCAAACTCTGCAATGCGCTTCCAATTGCAGTAATCGTCAAAGAATCGGCCTGACTCACCGTCCAACAGGTTTTCGGCCGCATATGGGCCCGGTTTTTCCATGTTGCGGGCGATCCCGATGCGCAGCGTTTCGACCCAATCGGCAAACAAGCCGGGGATCATTACGGCGCCGTCCCGTTGATAGGCGTCGATCTGGTCTTGGGTGACAGGCATTGCAGGACCTCCTGCATAAAACGCTAAAACGATATTCTGAAAATGACAAACCCCCGCGCAAAGAGACGGGGGTTTCAAGGACGACCAACGCCGCCGTCACGCTCAGGTGCTTACAGCATGCCTTCGCGTTGTGCTTTTTTGCGCGCCAATTTGCGGGCGCGACGGATCGCTTCGGCTTTCTCGCGTGCTTTTTTTTCGGAGGGTTTCTCGAAATGTTGCTTGAGCTTCATTTCCCGAAACACACCCTCGCGCTGAAGTTTCTTCTTCAGAGCGCGCAGCGCTTGATCGACGTTATTGTCGCGAACACTCACCTGCATGTGGTTGTCACCACCTTCCTAAGTTTAAGTTGCATGATGTGCAGGAAGTTGCGGTATAACGAGATCGCATTAGCTTGTCCACTCGGTTAAGTTATGCGTGCAAAAAAGGGGTTCAAATGGGCAAAGAAATGACGGGTGACCAAATCAAGGACAAGTTGCTGGCGGCTGCTTTGCCACATGTTGTGTTCGATGGATGGGCCCTATCCGTATTTGACGCAAGCGTGGCCGAGACAGGCATAACCCCTGTTGTCGCACGAACCCTATGTCCGCGCGGTGCTGTTGATTTGGCAGTGGCCTTTCACAAAAACGGCGATGCCACAATGGTTGCACAGCTGGATGCGATGGATCTAACGACCCTTCGGTTTCGCGACCGGGTCGCGGCGGCTGTCCGGCTTCGACTCGACGCAGTCGCCGTCCATAAAGAAGAGGTCCGCCGCGGTACGACGCTGTTTGCTTTGCCACATTTGGCCAGTGACGGAGCCCAGTTGATCTGGGGTACGGCGGATGCGATCTGGACCGTACTTGGGGATACGTCAGATGACTTTAACTGGTACTCCAAACGCGCAACTTTGTCTGGCGTTTATGCCGCGACAGTGTTGTTCTGGCTGGGTGACGACAGCCCCGATCATGCCGACACTTGGGCCTTTCTGGATCGACGCATTGACAATGTCATGCAGATCGAGACGCTGAAGAAAACCGTCAAAGACAACCGCACACTTAGCGCGATACTGGCTGGCCCCAGCTGGGTGCTCAACCAGATCAAGGCGCCTGTGCGCACAGGCCAATCAAATATGCCAGGGTCCTGGACCGCACCGACTTCTGATACGTGAGAAGCGCAGATGAGCATACCCAAAACCATGCGCGCGATTGAAATCACCCAGCCCGGCGGCCCCGAGGTTCTGTCTGAAACTCAGCGCCCGGTGCCGGTTCCGGGTCCTGGACAAGTGCTGATCCGCGTGGCCTATTCTGGGATCAACCGTCCGGACGTGCTACAACGGACCGGTTCATACGCACCGCCCGCCACGGCCAGTGATTTGCCAGGGCTCGAAGTGGCCGGAGAAGTGGTCGATGCTGGCTTGGGGGCCACAGGGTGCATCGGGGATCTCGTCTGTGCGCTGACACCCGGCGGCGGTTATGCTGAATTCGTGGTCTGTGCCTTGGATCATTGCTTGCCGATACCGGGTGGGCTCAGCCTTGCCGAAGCGGCCGCCTTGCCAGAAACCTACTTCACCGTTTGGTCCAACATTGTGATGCGTGGTGATCTGCAATCTGGAGAACGGTTCTTGGTCCATGGCGGCACCTCTGGGATTGGAACAACGGCCATCCAACTGGCAAAAATGCTTGGTGCTCGGGTCTTTGCCACGGCAGGCACTGACGAAAAATGCGCGGCCTGCTCAGATTTGGGGGCTGTGGCAATCAATTATCGAGAGACCGATTTTGTCGTGGCACTGACGTCTCAAGGTGGGGCCGACCTGATACTCGATATGGTTGGGGGCAGCTATCTGCCACGCAATATCAAAGCCTTGGCGGATGACGGGCGCTTGGTCCAGATTGCGTTTCTGACTGGACCCAAGGTGGAGCTGAATTTCGCCAAAGTGATGATGCGACGACTAACAATCACGGGCTCCACGCTGCGTCCTCAAAGTGATCTGGCCAAAGCGCGCATCGCTGATCAATTGCGGTCCCGCGTGTGGCCATGGCTCGCAGCAGGCCGGATCGCGCCCGTGCTGGACAGCGAGTTTTCCTTGTCCGAAGCCGCTGCTGCCCACAAACGGATGGAGAGCGGCGCGCATATTGGCAAAATTATCCTCAACGTTGCGGCCTAGGTTTTCCCCCTGCTGCGCAGATCTCATGAAGGAGCGCCAGCGACCCGGGGGGCAAGCCTCTATCTCAACGGATCCATCCGAGCGTCACTGAGCCTGCAGTCGCGCCGCACGTCTCGGCCGCAGCTGCGGAACGCCAGATCTTTGGTCAAGCAAATGCGAACTTCCACGATGAAGTTGTTTCGGCAGATGATCGTGATCATATCGGCATCGAGCCTGGGATTAAGCCTCAAGAACGCGTCTTGCACGGCCTGCGCTGGCAAGCGGTAGGTCTGTTCGAGCTGGCGGAAGACCGGTGGGCGCAAGATGTTGCCATAGGCTGCGCGGGACAAGGCGTAATACGCGTCCGCAGACAGCCCCGAACAACGTCCGTGTTTTTTCCATTGATGCCAGGCCAATCCGCCTGTTCCAAACAAACCAGCCTGTTGTGCCGTATCGGACCGCGAGGGATCTTGGAAAGTTGTCCGGCAATAGCTTGGCCAACCGCTTTCATATTGAGGCCATAACCCATGTAGGGTCCAGCCAAAGCCCGTGTCTCTTTTGCATTGCTCTGAATGTCTGGCGTCACCTTCAATGGCACACCAGGAGGGCGTCCAGCTCAGCGCCATCACGTAATAGTCAAACGCTCCTGGGGGCGCGTCGTCGGCCGCTGTGAGCGAGGACCACATCATCCCCAGGGCCACCAAGCTCCCTCTTAACAGTCGCATTGCCTCTTTCCCTTTTGTGGTGATTGCCGTATATCGCTCTTAAGTTCCCTGACATTGTGGACCTGCAGCGCCGGTTTGACGCTGCCATCGGCCCCGCCGGTGCGAGGTGTCTTCTGTCATATCTATGAAGGAGTAAGACAATGGGAAAACCGTTGATGGCCAAGGCGACCGCCGTTTGGTTGGTCGATAACACAACGCTCAGCTTCAAACAAATCGCAGATTTCTGCGGCTTCCACGAGCTGGAAGTGCAAGGTATTGCAGATGGCGATGTGGCAACAGGAGTCAAAGGATTTGATCCTATTGCCAACAACCAATTGGAGCAGATCGAGATCGAAAAATCCGAGAAAGATCCATTGCGTCCATTGAAGCTGAAGGTGTATGCCGCTGCCTCTGGCGAAGAGAAACGCCGCGGTCCGCGCTACACGCCGTTGTCAAAACGTCAGGACCGTCCGGCCTCGATCCTTTGGTTGGTAAAATTCCACCCCGAATTGACGGATGGCCAGATCAGCAAACTGGTCGGCACCACCAAGCCGACCATTCAGGCCATTCGCGAGCGGACCCATTGGAATATTCAGAATATCACCCCGATTGATCCGGTCGCTTTGGGTTTATGTAAGCAATCCGAGTTGGACGCTGTTGTGCAAAAGGCAGCCGCCAAAAAGGTGGCGGACGGCGCTTTGATGACAGATGACGAGCGTCGCAAGCTGGTCTCGACTGAGCAGAGCCTGGCGATGGATACCGAGCCGAAGATTCCCTCGGCGATTGCCGGGCTTGAAGCGTTCAGCCTGTCTGCGACGGATGAAGATGAGGATGAAAAAGTCGGTGCGGGCTTGGACGCCGATACGCTGTTTAACCTGCCTGACGCGGACGACAAGGACAATGAGACTGCTTAGAAACAACACGCCGTTTTGACTTTGCCCCGGCGTTTCTCGGCTTCCGGGGTCTTTTCGCGGCATCTCGCGATCACTGAACAGGGCTGGGCCCTTGGGCGTCGGCTCACCACGGACCATCAAGGGCGCTGGATCCGCCGGAATGGGATCGGGCTTGAGGTGGTTGTGGTCCTTTCTCTGCGGTGCTTTTTTCTCTTTGACAAGACGTGCATAAGCGGCTGCGTAAATGCGTTTTGGGTCATCACCGCGCGCAACGGCTTGATCTGGAAATTGCCTTATGAAGCCTTTAATTTTGATATTTATTTTTGCAGTTGCCCCCCGGACCTTCATGGCCGGTCCGCGTCATGACGGGACCGACGCGACCGAGATCCTCAACGGCACAATGGACAAGGACACCGACATGTTCGAACTTTGAACAGACGCATCCGCGAGCCGACAGTGCGTCCCGGTAAGCTCTTGATCCTTGATCACCGGGGCGCGCATCGCAGCACGACGGCCGCCAAAATTCTTCGCGAAATCGGGGCTTGGCTTGGTTCCTGGTTCTGCCGCAAGACAGAACAGACCCGATCTAAACCCCATTGAGAGGGCAGTCTCTGAGTTGAAAGCTGAGTTGCGAAAAATCGCAGCCAGACCATAGGGCGACCCCCGGCGCGCTGCTGGCAATGTCTGTAGTCTCTTGATGCGTTTCCGTTTGCGCATGTGGCATACCCTGACGCTTTGAAGAGGTTCTATCCTTCGTCTGGCATGAAGATGTCACAGATGTCACCGATGGCTTCGATGAGCGGATCGAAGGGGCTCGCGCCGATGCGGCGCGATGTGCGTTCAGCTTCGAGAAGGCCCTTTCGATGGGGGTGAGGCCGGCGTCCACGGCCCGAAGCACAAGTTCCATTCGTTCAGACACAACTTCCGGGATGCTTTGCGGCGAGGGCGAGTGGACCGTGAGATCGCGCAGGCATTGGGTGGTTGAACACCATTTTCCCGGTGGGTGTGTTGGTATCAATGGTTTCGGCCAAAGACATGAAACCGATTCAACGGTCATCGAAGTCCGTGATGATCTTGATAAGATGCCGCACCGAATGGGCCACAGGGCTGAGGCTCAGGCATACAAAGGTATCGCCTCCCCTACAGAACTCTAGGGCTTCCTCTAGGATGGGTTGATCCGCTTTGGACCAGATGCAACCTCCTGAAATATGCGATCACAACCAGCCTCTGCGAGCCGGTCGATCTGACCATCCAGATTCTGGCCACTCGTTGATACCCTCGCATATCCAATCAGCATTGCATCTCATTCGATTCTCAAAACTCAACTCACCACACCGTTCATGGCAGTATATTTCGATAATGAGTTTTGATAATCGATTATCCAAGTATATCAATGTTGCAAAACAACAAGGTTATGAGACGCAAAAACGACCGTTTGTGAGAATTTGCGGAATGCTTTGACCGCTTAGATTTTTGTTTCACAGCCTTGTGTACAACTGCCATCATGTCCCAAACAGACCTCAATGAACGCCTAGGAACAAACAATGCGGTATGCATCAATAACGTTATTCAACGGGTGCCCAACATTCTTCCAGGATTTTAATGATCATTTGGTCCAGGATGATCCGGGAAGGCAAAAAGCAAGTGACAACAGTATGCCTTGCGCCGCACCGGAGACGGATTAAGCTATATAGATGGGATTCAGAGTGCTGCATCCAAATGGCGACTCGCCAACAGCATCACTGGCTTACGATATAACGGTTCAACTGACGTTTCTGAGGGTTTGGCGGATTCGTACTCTGCGCAGGCAAGGGTTGCAATGTCAGTAGTTGCCTTTGAAGCTTTTGCCCGTATCTTCACCAGCGGCGACTGGCCCACTGCTCAGTCGGTGGTGATGACAAACATTGACACTGTACTAAGCACAGCGACCCGGGACCTTCTAGGCTCGGACGATCTCTTCAAAAAGCTGCACTCTAAGGCGGGGAGTGCTCAGCAAGCGCGACTTCAGAACTTCTGCACTGCCGGTATGGATAATGAGCTTTACTCAGTTTGCGTTTCCATACGAAGTGCATTTGCTCATGGTACAATCGGTGGGCAGGCAGGATTGATCGACCTTGCTCCTGATTTGCAGAAGTACATTCTGGGTAGTATCGAGGACTACTGCACAAAACTCGTCTCAACCCTCTGAATTCAAAACGACTGATTAGGTGTATAGTCCCAGCATGTGGTGGGTTGGATTGACATTGAAACGATCTGATTCTGATGTCCGGATTTTGCAGATGTGTTCGAACGGTGTGAGGCCTTGCAGTGTCTTCAGCCGTCGGGGGTAATTGTACGCTGCCATGAAGTCGGTGATGTGCGTTTCAAGCTGGGAATGTGCGTCGTAGTGACACCGCTTGACGGTTGCCTTCTTTATCGTGCGGTTCATAGGCTCGACCTGGCCGTTGGTCCACGGAGGGTTTGGCTTTGTCAGCCGGTGATCCATGCCGTTCTCGCGACAGACACGGGCGAAGATGTGCTCGAAGGCTGATGTGTCGTGTTTGCGATTGGTGAACTGGATCTCGTTGTCCGTTAGGATCGTGTGGATTTGGTAGGGCACCGCTTCAGGCAGATGCTCCAGGAACGCCCATGCTGTTTTACGATTGGCCTTCTCGACCAATTGCGCAACGGCGAACGTGCGTGTTCGGTCCATGGCGACATCGAGATGGCGCTTACCTTCCTCAGTTCGACGCTCGGCGATATCGCCATGGAAATAACCAATTGGATACTGCTTGAACTTTTACCGCTTGGGTTTGTCGCCCTCGACGTCTGGCAAACGAGATATCCCATGCCGTTGAAGACAACGATGCCGTGAAGACCGCGTCAGACGTGGGATCGAGGGCTGCAAAGCATAAAGACAATCGTCCAGCGGCAAGAGCGTGTGTCGCCGAAACGCCACCACCATCGCCTCCTCTTCTTCGCTCAGAACGGTTGAGCGAGGCTCTTTCGGCCCAGTCTTCTGATCTGCAACGGTCTGTCGTTTGCGCCACTTCAAGACCGTCTTGGGATTGATCCCCAGCTCCCTGCTCAGCGCTGCGCGCGAAGCTTGCGCTTCTCGGGACATTTGCTGCGCAAATACCCTGTCAGCCCGTGGATCGCTGTAAGTGAGCTCTGACGGCCTATGTGGTCAGGGCGCTGCCATGACGAACTTGTCCCATAATGCACGCCATTTGCATCCGTTCTCGGCGACAAAAAAGATGGCGTTGATGACTGCAAGGTTGGAAATGCACACAGTCCCGCGCTGGACCGGCATAGACGGTGCGATCAACGCGCACGGCTTTTCTGTTATCTCATTCATACAATAAGTGAACAGAAATCGCACCAGAACGATCGTGTTAACACGCCCTAGACTGCTCAAATGGTTGGTGGTTTGCAGCGCGTTATCATTCCTTCGTGATACACGGTTTGTTTCAAACCGCTCAGACCTCTGCTTGACGCGTAGGTTTTGGGTCCAGCATGCCGAAACTTGCATGATAAAGCACCAAGGGCCGAGCTTGTTTGCTGAGCCGATACAGACACTGATATAAAATTATCGCGGTCGCAAAGACGTCATGAGGCTAAAGGCTTGCGTCTAACGCGGCAATGATAGCGTCGCCCATTTGCGCGGTTGTAACCGGATCTGCATCGCCAGATTGCATCAGATCGCCAGTCCGGACACCATCGGCGAGTACCTTTTCCACCGCGCACTCAAGGCGCGTCGCCTCGACGCTTTGATCAAAAGAGTAGCGCAGCGCCATGGCGAAGCTGAGGATGCAAGCGATGGGATTGGCTTTGCTTTGGCCTGTAATGTCGGGCGCCGAACCGTGGACAGGCTCGTATAACGCTTTCGGGCGCCCATTGGCCATCGGTGCTCCGAGGCTGGCGGAGGGCAGCATGCCCAAAGATCCGGTAAGCATCGCCGCGCAATCGGACAGGATGTCGCCGAACAGGTTGTCTGTCAGGATCACGTCAAACTGTTTGGGTGCGCGCACCAGCTGCATAGCGCCATTATCGGCATACATATGGCTGAGTTCGACGTCAGAATACTCTGATTGATGGATTTCATTTACGACATCACGCCAGAGAATCCCGCTCTCCATCACGTTGGCCTTCTCCATCGAGCAGACTTTGTTGCCGCGTTTCTTGGCGAGCTCGAACGCAGAGCGCGCGACGCGGGCGATTTCGCTTTCGGTGTAACGTTGGGTGTTTATGCCGACGCGCTCATGCCCCTCTTTATGGATACCTCTTGGTTCGCCAAAATAAACGCCACTGGTCAATTCACGAACAATCATGATGTCGAGACCAGAAACCACATTTTTCTTCAAAGAGGAAAAATCCGCAAGGGCGTCAAAGCATTGGGCGGGTCGCAGGTTCGCAAACAAATCCATTTCTTTGCGCAACCGAAGCAGACCCCGCTCTGGTTTTACTGAAAAATCCAAATCATCGTATTTGGGGCCACCGACGGCGCCGAGCAAGACGGCATCGACGTCTTGAGCTTTGGCCATTGTTGCATCATGCAGCGGAGTTCCGTGTTTGTCGTAGGCGGCACCGCCAACAAGATCTTCAGAAATTTCGAAGTCGAGCTCGCGTTCTGCGCCAAACCAGCCGATGATCTTGCGGACTTCGGTCATAACCTCAGGGCCGATGCCGTCGCCTGGTAGGATCAGAATGGATGGTTTAGGCATGGGTGCACTCCGTTTCAAACCTCGCGTTTCGGGTATCCGTTGGGGGGGGCAGCGTCAAGAACCGGCGGTGACCAGGCCGGAGTGCGGTTTTGGTCATGGTAAGCGGATGTCAGCCCAGACCACAGCGCGGCGGCCTGAAGCAGGCCAGTGCAAACCGGACGCGACAACGTCAAATTTTGCTCCTGGCAGAACGTAGTCGACCCGGAGGTTTCCTGGGCCCGTATCGGTCCAGTCCGCAGTATCGAGGCGCGGATCCCCTGAATGGTCTGAATTCACCTTGCCATCTCTTTGTGTTTTTTCTCTCCCTAAGTCGTTGCTTTGGAGAGGATCTTGCAAAGCGGGATGCGCCAAAACGCGATGAATGGCGCTCAACTGTCCCTCGCTGTCGAAAGGATCAAGGTTCAGGGTGCCGATAAGCGCCAAGGGTGTGTCCGGCATCATCGCGAGTGCATATCCAAGTTCGTCCGCGTTCCGTCTGCCGTTTTGATCTTCTGGTCCGTCGAACACGGGCGGCGTTGCATGCAGAGCGGTTAACGTTAATGGTGGCGATCGTGGCAACAAAACCGGGATTTGCCAATGCGCGACATATGCCAAGCGTTGTCGCGCAAAAGCGGCGTCGCTGGGAAAGAGCTGACCATCAGAACGGCGCGGTGGATTGGCGTTCGCGACATCTGCCCAAAGCACATCAGAGTGGTCTCGTACTTCGCCCAAGCGCAGTTTCGACAACAACAGCATCCCGCCTTGGCCGGCAAAATACCCAAATCCCTGCGCGTCTTGTGGATCCCCAATCCGCCCGTCTCCATTCAGATCCAACGTTGTGCGGAGACCGGAATTTGGGCGTTCTGCAACGAAATACGGATAATCTAATCCACGATCCTTCAGGGCGTCACGCAGCATTCTGGCGGATATATGATCATGATCGTGATCGATATCCAGAAGTAAGACGATATCGGGTTGTACGGCTTCTAGGGCATCGAGCACGGCCAGGATATCTTCGGAGTTCCCCTTGACCAAATCACGCACCAACAGGCCGGGACCGTCGCGCGCCAGTTCAGTATTGAAAGTGGCCAAGCGGAGAGGTTCCGCCGATGCGGCGCTTAGGATCAGGCTGGCTGCAATTGTCCTTGTTGCAAACCACTTTGCGTGCGTCGCTGGTCGGAAATCATCAACGCAACACGTTTGAGTGCAATGCCACGCATAAACAATGAAGCGGGTAAGAAAGCCCAAAATGCGAACATCCAAATCAGCGGTTGCGGCGTTAAAAACCGGTCTGGGTCCAACATACCAGAGCCGAACCGCGCCAGACCCGGTAAGATGAATGGCAGAAAAAGCCCTAACATAAGGTTAATATGTGAGTCACGATGGAGGCGATCAACGACGTCTCCGCCAGCCGTTGGATCGAAAAGCGGTAGATTTACCCAGACATTGAACTGCCCCGCAGAAACCGGCCAGTTGCCGACCCGCATTGCGATAACAAACACAGCAAGCATGACCATTGAGATGACGTAGCTGATGCCCGCGGCGGATTGGACGGTCGCCAACTCGGCGGCATCGAGCGAATCGTCAAGGCTATCGAGCAGCAAGCGCCAGGGACCGAACGGGAAATCAATGACTTGTCCCACGAGCCTTCCAAGAGCGGTGACAAATGACGTTAATGCGGTGGGGTTATCTCCGCCGGTAAACACAACGGTCAACAAGAATACCGTTGCAAACAACGCAACGAACCGCATTCGGTTAAAGGGAGGGGCATACCGAAACTCGATCATGCTCGGATATGTTGAGGCGTACTCAAACATCGTAAAGGCCGCTGCAAACAGCGCAACGAGTGTGACGACCTGCTTGCTGTCCTGAGACACGCCCGGCAACAAAAGGGCCGGCGTGGCGATCAAAAGGATCACAAAAAACGAACGCGCCAAAGCGCCTATGATCTGAATGATCACGATCCCTACCTTCAACCTGGCCGCCGCGATGCGATGCCGCTGTGCTGTTCCAAACTGATTGTGCCCAAATTGGGGCAACTGCCTCATTGTTGCCACAATGCTGCACGCTTCGCCCGAATCCCACAACCGTTGATTAAGGTTAACGATTCATTCGTGGCCGTTTTGCGAAGTAGGTGGTGCGGCTTTGCATCAATGCTGTGGCAAAAAAAGGGCAGAGCTGTGGGGGCACGCAATATGTTGTGTTCATTGACGAACTTGGCCCAAGCTTCGCGTTCTCCGATCCAAGCCGCAAAACGTAAGAGAAGCGGATCATTTTGCTTTGCTGCAGCGCACCAGCACGTTTGTCGGCCAATCTCACGTTGAAAAGGCCCGAAGCGATAACAGTCTCGGGCTTTGACGGATGATGGTCGATAAGAGTTACACCCAAGGACGGCTTTGCGCCATTTGTGTTTCAAACGCGTCGATTGAGGCCACCTTCTGAAGACTTTGACCAATGTCATCCAAACCGTTCAACAAGCAATGTTTTTTGAAAGCGTCAAGCGTGAAGTGAAAGATTTCACCATCCGAGGTGGTCACCGTCTGGGCCTCTAGGTTGACGTCCATCCGGGCATTGGATCCCTTCTCGGCGTCTTTCATCAAAACGTCTACGGCCTCTTGGGGCAGAGCAATCGGAAGAATACCGTTTTTGAAGCAATTGTTATAGAAGATATCCGCAAAGCTGGGTGCAATCACGCAGCGGATACCAAAGTCCAGCAAAGCCCAAGGCGCGTGCTCACGCGAGGATCCACATCCGAAATTATCGCCCGCCACGATGATCTGAGCGTTCCGGTACGCCGATTGGTTTAAGACAAATGTTTCGATTTCGTCGCCTGCCGGAGTGAAGCGCATCTCGTCAAACAGATTTGCGCCCAGGCCTGAGCGCTGGATCGTCTTCAGAAACTGTTTGGGAATAATCATGTCGGTGTCGATATTGATCAGGGGCAGAGGTGCCGCGATACCCGAAAGTGTTACAAACTTTTCCATTACATCAACTCCCGAACGTCGGTCAGTTTTCCAGTGATCGCGGCAGCTGCGGCCATGGCGGGCGACAGCAGATGCGTACGACCTCCGCGCCCTTGGCGGCCTTCAAAATTACGGTTTGAGGTTGCAGCGCAACGTTCGCCCGGCGCCAATTGGTCAGGGTTCATGGCCAGACACATCGAGCATCCCGCAAGACGCCATTCGAACCCGGCGTCCTTAAATATGTCTGCCAGACCTTCCTCTTCGGCTTGCGCGCGCACAAGGCCAGATCCTGGGACAATCATGGCGCGCAGGCCGTCTTTGATCTTTTTGCCGTTCAGGATGTTTGCCGCAGCGCGCAAGTCTTCAATCCTGCCATTGGTGCAAGATCCGATGAATACGGTATCAATTGCGACTTCGGACAGCTTCTGCCCGGGTGTAAGGCCCATATAATCCAGCGAACGTCGAACCGCATCGACCTTGCCGCCCTCAAAATCGGCGGGATCCGGCACGACATCGGTGATCGGAAGCACATCCTCGGGCGAAGTGCCCCAAGTCACCACTGGTGCGATATCCTCGCCCTTAATGGTCAAGGCCCTATCCCAATGCGCGTCGTCGTCGGAATACAGCGTCTTCCACCATGCCACAGCAGCTTCCCAAGCGGCACCTTTCGGTGCGTGGGGACGCCCTCTGCAATAGTCATAGGTTGTCTCGTCCGGCGCAATAATTCCAGCGCGGGCGCCGCCTTCAATGGCCATATTGCAGACAGTCATCCGGCCTTCCATCGACAAACTGCGAATCGCTTCGCCGCAATATTCGATGACATAGCCCGTGCCACCAGCCGTGCCGGTCTGTCCGATGACAGACAACGTGATATCTTTCGCGGTCACGCCAGGTGCAAGCTTGCCGGTAATCTCGACCTTCATGTTTTTGGATTTCTTCTGGATCAGTGTTTGGGTGGCCAGAACATGCTCAACTTCGGATGTGCCAATACCATGCGCCAAGGCGCCAAACGCGCCGTGGGTCGCGGTGTGACTGTCACCGCAGACCACGGTCATGCCTGGCAGGGTCCACCCCTGTTCTGGGCCAACGATGTGCACGATCCCCTGGCGCACATCATGCACCGGATAATAGTGAATGCCGAAATCCTTGGCGTTTTTGTCCAAAGCGGCCACCTGAATGCGGCTGTCCTCCGGCATCTGTTCTGGGTCATGACGCCCGGCTGTTGTCGGTACGTTGTGATCCGGCACAGCGATGGTCTTGTCGGGGGCGCGAACCGACCGGCCTGCCATGCGCAGACCTTCAAAGGCCTGTGGCGATGTTACTTCATGGACCAAATGGCGGTCGATATACAGCAGACAGGTGCCATCTTCGGCCTCGTGGGCCAGGTGAGCATCCCAGATTTTGTCATAGAGCGTTTTGGGGGACATCGGGTCCTCTCCTCAGGCGATGTTTAGCATGTGGTCAATGGCTTGCATAAAGGCGTGTACTCAGCGCCCTGCAAATATCGTGCGGGTCGCGCCGAAAAATCGCCAAGGCAAGCGCGAGCGGTCGTCAATGTTGCAATACGCAGGCATAAATCGCGCAATAGCGCGAAGGGGGCTGGCGATCAAGGTGTGACACGTGGAAGGGTTATTGATCCAAAGATCGCCATAGCCCGTATCGTAGCTATGTTTGAAGGAAGCCATCATGATCCGTGCCAGTTCGATTGGGTTAATTATTGTGATGCTTGTGGCGAGCGTCGGAGTGTCCGTTCAGGCCGGTATGTATAACGGCTATGAGACCCCGAGCTACCGCGTGGTTCGCGAAGAGGCTGGAGTCCAGCTGCGCGAATACGAGCCGCATCTGGTGGCCGAGGTCACGGTGCGCGGGTCACGGGATCGCGCGGTCAATCGCGGGTTTCGTGAGCTTGCAGGCTATATTTTTGGCGAAAATGTCAGTGGACAAAAGGTGGCGATGACCTCGCCTGTGACACAAATTGCGGCCAGCGAGGGAGCCTGGACGATCCGGTTCATGATGCCCACAGCCTATGCCAAAAGCACTCTGCCCGCCCCGAATTCTCAAGCAATACGATTTGTTGAAACTGAAGCTGTGCGGCACGTGGTTTTGAAATTCTCTGGTCGCTGGCAAGACACAAATCTGAGCACTCACGAGGCAGATTTACGCGCGTCAGCAGCCAAGCTGGGCCTGCAGATTATGGGAGATCCCATTTACCATTTCTACGATGGCCCGTTTACATTGCCTTGGAACCGCCGCAATGAGGTTGCGTTTGCGGTGAAGTAAAGGCCAACTGTGCACCGCTTCCGGGGGTGCCAATGGACGATATTCTGGATTTGGATGCGGTTGCTCAGATCGCATGCTTGCGCGCGCAGCAGGTGCGGCTTGTGGATCTCGTGGCGGCGACGCTCGAACGGATCAAGGTGCGTAACCCGGCGATCAACGCAATCGTCTCGCTCCGTGATCGCGATGCGATACTTCGCCATGCAGGTGCACTGGAAGGAACAACCGCGCCTTTGGCGGGTCTGCCGATCGCGATAAAAGACCTGGCCGAGACCAAGGGATTGCGGACAACCTTTGGCGCGCCCGGATTCGCTGAATATGTGCCCGAGGCGGATGCGCCTTTCGTGGCGCGTCTCAAAGCGGCGGGCGCGTTGGTGATTGGTAAAACAAATACGTCCGAATGGGGATTGGGGTCTCACAGCTACAACCTGGTGCATGGTGTGACGCGTAATCCATTGGATCAGACACTGAGCGCAGGTGGCTCCAGTGGCGGGGCGGCCGCCGCTTTGCGTGCAGGGCTGGTTGCCCTCGCGGATGGGTCAGATATGATGGGCAGCCTTCGCAACCCGGCGGGATGGTGCGATGTCTGGGGGTTTCGCCCGACCTATGGATTGGTGCCAAATGCCTCTGTTGGCGAAGCGTTTCTACATCCCTTGGTGACCATAGGTCCAATGGGGCGCTCTGTTCGTGACATGGAACTTTTGTTGAGTGTTATGGCCGTGCCGGATCCCAAACATCCACATTCGATTGGGCCCTTTGTTTCGACACAGATCTGCCCGCCGCGAAAGATCGGCTGGATCGGTGATTGGGACGGTTATTATCCAATGGAGGACGGCGTGCTGTGTACCGCGCGTCGCGGCGCAGACCGTCTTGTCGCTTTGGGGCATGAGGTGGTCGAGCTCGTTCCTGATTTTGACCCAGTCAAACTGTGGGAGTCATGGATCACCCTGCGCAGTTGGGCCGTGGCGGAAGGCCAACGCGCGCTTTATGCGCAGCCCAAACACCGTGCTCTGATGAAGCCCGAAGCCGTGTGGGAAATTGAGCGCGGCATGGCCCTCAGTGCTGCTCAGGTTCATGCCGCCAGCGCGATCGCGTCAGACTGGTTTCGCTGGGTGGCAACGATGCCTTGTGATGTGTTGGCCTTGCCGACCGCGCAGATATTTGCATTTCCTGCGGAATGGGACTGGCCGAAACAGATCTCCGGACGCCCGATGGATACCTATCACCGCTGGATGGAGGTCGTTGTGCCGGCCTCTTTGATCGGTCTGCCGACGTTGGCGATGCCTGCAGGATTTGATGCCAAAGGACGGGCGATGGGGCTGCAGTTAATCGGCAAACGCGGTACAGATGCCCAGCTGTTGGCGTTGGGCCGTATGGCGGGCGGCGCATGATGGCGACGTTTTGGCTGCGACACGCCATCTTCGCCAGGGCGCGTTGCCATGGATCCGATTACTATGGGGATTCCAAGATGTCTCATGGGCGCCCTTTATCTTCGGTGCGACGAAACAGTTGCATGTCTGCGACGAAGTGCCAAACGATGCGCGCTGACATTGAGATTCCTGCGCTGCAATGTTATCGAGCATTTATCCCAACGCCGGGGAAAGCGGCGAGTTTTAGGAGGACAGAAATCTGTCTCAGATAGCGTCTGCACCCGAGAGTGGATCTGCCGATGGCCAGATCCGAGGGCGCGCACCAAGTGATCTTAGCAGCGAAGCGCTGCGGGATTTGATCGTGGATACACTTTCCAGTGAAAAAGCCCAAGAAGTTGTTGCAATAGACCTACAAGGCAAGAGCGCGATGGCCGATTATATGGTCGTATGTTCTGGGCGCTCATCGCGTCAGGTCGGATCTTTGGCGGAAAAGGTCACGGACCGGCTGAAAGCTGATCATGGGCGGCTTTGCAAGGTGGAGGGCAAAGCTCAGGGCGATTGGGTCTTGATCGATACCGGCGACGTGGTTGTACACGTGTTCCGGCCTGAAGTGCGCGAATTCTATCAGCTCGAAAAGCTGTGGTTGGCACCACCGGCACAGGCTTAAAGGCCCGGGTTGTGTGAAAGTGCACCTTATTGCGGTCGGGCGTCTGCGTGCGGGACCGCAAAAAAGCCTGTTTGAGGAATATCGCACGCGGTTCGATCGGATGGGTCGCGCCCTATCGCTGGGGCCTTTGAATGTTGTTGAAGTTGACGATCGCAAAGGCGGTGGGATGTCCGCTGAGGGAGCCTTGCTGGCCAAGGCCGTTCCGGCCGGAGCGGTCTTGGTGATCATGGATGAACGCGGCACGTCAGTCAGCTCACCGAAATTCGCAGAGAGGATCGCGGGCTGGCGCGATGCCGGGCGCGCAGATCTGGCCTTCGTGATTGGCGGCGCGGACGGCGTGGATCCGAACCTGCGTGTGCGCGCCGATTTCGTGTTGAGCTTCGGCCCAATGGTGTGGCCACACATGTTGGCCCGCGTGATGCTGAGCGAGCAGTTATACCGCGCCGTCTCTATTCTTGCGGGGGCACCTTATCATCGTGTGTGATGCCTTTGGCTGCAGTTTTTTGAAACATAAGGGGTGCAGCCGCTGGCGCAACCAGTTACGATCCGTGATGTCGAAGGAGAGTTCACATGGCGGCGCCGAAACCTGTTGTGTTGTGTATTTTGGATGGTTGGGGATTAAGCCCAGACACCGGAGCGAATGCGCCGGCATTGGCAGATACGCCTGTGATGGACCGGCTGATGGCGACTTGTCCGCATGCCACGCTGGTCACATTTGGGCCAGATGTCGGCCTGCCAAAAGGGCAGATGGGCAATTCTGAAGTTGGGCACATGAATATAGGCGCAGGCCGCGTGGTGGCGATGGATCTGGGTCAGATTGATCTGACTATTGAACAGGACACGTTTCAGCACCAAGCCGCGTTGGTTCGCTTCGTTGATCTCTTGAAGGCTTCGGGCGGAGTCGCACATTTGGTGGGTGTGGTCTCCGATGGCGGTGTGCATGGGCATATCTTACATATGATAGCCGCGGCGCGTGCGGTTGCGGATGCTGGGGTGCCGGTTGTGGTACACGCACTGACCGATGGGCGCGATGTCGCGCCGGACTCGGCGGCCGGTTTTGTCGCGCAACTGGCTGCGGATTTGCCCGAGGGTGTTCAGATCGGCACGGTCATTGGGCGATATTGGGCGATGGATCGTGACACGCGCTGGGATCGTGTGGCGCGGGCCTATGAGGCGATGGTGCATGGCCGCGGTCAGCGCGCGTGCAATGCTGTTGCGGCGGTTGATGCGTCATATGCAAAAGGTGAGATGGACGAGTTTATCGCGCCCACAATCATCGATGGCTATCAGGGTATGCGACATGGTGACGGCGTATTTTGTCTGAATTTCAGAGCAGACCGCGCGCGCGAAATTTTATCTGCGATTGGCGATCCGCACTTTGACGGTTTTGATGTGTCGAACCGACCGGAATTGGCAGCGTTGCTTGGCATGGTCGGTTATTCCAAGGCGCATAATGCCTTCATCGACACCATGTTTCCAAAGCGCAATGTGGTGAATACTCTGGGCGCTTGGGTGGCACAGCACGGGCGGACACAGTTTCGTTTGGCTGAGACTGAGAAATACCCGCATGTCACATTTTTCCTAAATGGAGGCAAAGAGCTGCCGGAACAAGGCGAGATGCGGTTCATGCCCAAAAGCCCGAATGTGGCAACGTATGATTTGCAACCTGAGATGTCTGCGGCTGAGGTCAGCGATCAGCTGGTGGCGGCGATCGAACACGGGTATCATCTGATTGTCGTGAACTTTGCCAACCCGGATATGGTGGGGCACACGGGAGATTTGCAGGCGGCAATGGCGGCTTGCACAGCGGTGGATCAGGGGCTTGGACGCGCGATTGCCGCATTGCAGACTGTTGACGGAGCGATGATCGTAACTGCCGATCACGGCAATTGCGAAACGATGGTCGATCCAGACACCGGCGGGCCCCACACGGCCCATACGCTCAATCCAGTGCCGGTTATTCTTATCGGCGGGCCCGATGGTGCCCGATTGCGCAATGGCGGACGTCTGGCGGATTTGGCGCCAAGCGTGTTGCATCTGATGGGTTTGCCAAAACCCGATGAAATGACCGGTATGAGCTTGATCGAAACGTGAAAAGGCTCTTGTTTTTCCTGATGGCGCTGTTTGTCGCCGCGCCGGCGGTTGCAAATCCGGTGGCCGAAGCAGAAGCGGCGTCAAGGGCGTTACAGCAGGCCGCGGTGTCGTTGTCACAAGCGCGCACGGCCGGAGACCGGATTTCAGCTTTGACGCGAACCGTGCGTGCCTACGAAGATGGGTTGACAGCCCTCCGGGCCGGTTTGCGACAAGCCACCGTGCGCGAACGCAGCATAGAGGCGCGTTTGCAGGCCGATGAAGCCCGCATTGGTGCGCTGCTTGGGGCACTTCAGACGATGCAGCGCACCCCCGCGCCCGTGTTGCTGCTGCATCCGTCAGGGCCGATCGGTTCAGCGCGCGCGGGCATGATGGTGGCTGATATTGCGCCCGGTTTGCAAAATCAGGCGGATGCATTGCGATTGGATGTGCAGAACCTCGCGCTGATCCGACGGACCCGCGAAGCTGCTGTGGCCCAAGTAGAACAAGGATTGGCAGGTGCACAAGCCGCTCGCACCGAGTTGGCCGCTGCAATGGCCGCGCGCACAGGGCGGGTCCCTCTGCGCACGGACCCTGCTTTTTTGCAAAGCCTGATCAACGGGGTGCAAACCCTTGACGCCTTTGCAATTGGGTTGGCCAGCATGCAAGAGCCACCCGTGGATCCAGGGTTCGCGCGTCGCATCGGCACATTGTCCTTGCCTGTTGCGGGAAGTGTCTTATACCGGTTTAACCAAGCCGATCAGGCGGGTGTTTCGCGCCCCGGTTGGGTGATGGCGACCCCTGCCGGCGCATTGGTCAGCACGCCCGCGCCTGCGACGGTTCGCTATGCGGGACCGCTGCTCGACTACGAAAATGTGATCGTGCTTGAACCCGAAAGTGACTATCTCATGGTAATCGCCGGTCTTGAGACATTGTTTGCCCGGACTGGTGATATTCTGATTGTCGGTGATCCTGTTGGCCTGATGGGGGATATCGACACGCCCGGTGCCGGGATTGATGGTGGTCAAAGCCGCCGGGAAACGCTTTATTTGGAAATGAGACAGGGATCCGCGCCGATAGACCCGGCGCCATGGTTTCGAACGGCACAGTAAAAGCTGAGGAACAAAACTGATGCAAAATTTCGTGATGGCCGCGCTGGGCGGTACCTTGGCCGGAGCGCTGATGGTCACTCAAGTGGCAGGGCCGCTGATCGCGCAGGAAAACGCGCGCAGCACGACAGTGTATGAACAACTGGACCTGTTTGGAGATATCTTCGAGCGGATCCGCACCCAATATGTCTCTGAGGTGGACGATGCCGACCTGATTGAGGCCGCGATCAATGGGATGCTGATCTCGCTTGATCCGCATTCCAGCTATTTGCCTCCGGATAATTTTGAGGACATGCAGGTTCAGACGCGCGGCGAATTTGGTGGTCTGGGAATCGAGGTGACCCAAGAAGAAGGTTGGGTGAAAGTGGTCACCCCGATGGACGGCACCCCTGCGTTCGATGCAGGTGTTGAAGCGGGGGATTTTATCAGTCATGTGGATGGTCAGTCGGTGCTGGGGCTGACCTTGAACGAGGCGGTCGAGCTGATGCGCGGCCCAGTTGGATCCGATATTATCATCACGATTGTCCGCTCTGGCGCGGAAGAGCCATTCGACATCACCATCACGCGCGACATTATCAAATTGACGGCTGTTCGGTCGCGCACCGAAGGCAACACGGTTGTGATGCGGATCACCACGTTTAATGACCAGACCTATCCGAACCTTGTCGATGGCCTTGCCAAAGAAGTTGAAGGCCTTGGTGGGATCGACAATGTCGATGGGGTTATTCTGGATTTGCGCAACAATCCTGGCGGTCTCTTGAACCAAGCCATTCGGGTGTCCGACGCGTTTTTGGATAAGGGCGAAATCGTTTCGACCCGCGGCCGTGATCCGAAGGATGGAGATCGCTTCAACGCGCAACCCGGTGATTTAAGTCAAGGCAAGCCAATCGTTGTGTTGATCAATGGCGGATCCGCATCCGCATCGGAAATCGTTGCAGGCGCATTGCAAGACCATCGCCGTGCGATCGTTGTCGGCACCAAAAGCTTCGGCAAAGGCTCAGTCCAGTCGGTGATTCCGGTGCGCGGCGATGGGGCGATGCGGTTGACCACAGCGCGATACTATACGCCGTCGGGACGCTCGATCCAGGCGTTGGGAATCTCACCCGATATCGTGGTGCAGCAGCCTCCGCGTCGTGATCTGGCCGGGGACGATTCAGATACGGCCGACCGTCCGACCCGATCCGAGGCAAATCTGCGCGGTTCGTTGGACAATGACTCGATGACCGAAGATCAGCGTGATCAGGCGCTTGAGGAACAGCAGCGCGCCGAAGATGCGGCCAAGTTACGGCTCGACGACTATCAATTGGCCTATGCCATCGATATCCTGAGAGGCCTCAGTGCACTGGGTTCGCAGGATTAATCAACAAGGCGCAGCGCGATGGCTGCTGCGCCTGACATTGACGAGGATACGCCAGGCGTGACCCCAGATGAGATTGCAGCCCTGCCCTATCGCAAATGCGTTGGGGTCGTCTTGACCAACGGTCAAGGGCAGGTTTTTGCCGCCCAACGGCTCGACAGTCCTGTATCAGACCCAGCATGGCAGATGCCGCAGGGCGGAATTGATCCGGGAGAGAGCGTGCAGCAGGCTGGTTTTCGCGAGCTATGCGAAGAAACTGGCGTGACCCGTGATAAAGCAGATCTGATTGCGATTAACGATGTGTGGTTGCCCTATGATCTACCGCATGATCTGGTCCCAAAAATCTGGAAGGGACGCTACAGGGGTCAACAGCAGAAGTGGGTTTTGATGCGGTTCAAAGGGACAGATGCCGATATCAACATTGCGGGCACACATCCCGAATTTTCGGCTTGGGCTTGGAAAGATCCTGCCGCGGTGCTTCAGGGCATTGTCCCGTTTAAACGCGACGTTTACGCTGCTGTGTTCGCCGCGTTTGACGGCCAGATATGATCCGGCTGAGCGTTCTCATTATTGGCCTTGCCGGTCAGGCCAACGCCTTGTCTTGCAAGCCGCATAGCGTTGAGCAAGTCTATCAAGACGCAGCTGCGGCGACCGAAAGCTATTTGGTGATGCACGGCGCGCTCAGCTTTGATGGTGGTCTTTTGCCCCAGACCGATCGTGATCCAATGGCACGGCCGCAAGATGCCTTTATTCCGGCACGGCTTGTGGGCGAGATTCTGTCTGGTGAAGGCTTTGACGCACCTGCCGCAATTGATCTGACATTTCATGTCGCCTGTTTCGCAAGTTGGTGCGGCAATGGTTTGCCGGGTGCGGAATATATTGCATTCGTAGAACAGACAGCGACGGGTTATGTGCTGAAAACCAATCCCTGCGGCGGCTATGCGTTCCCCAAACCGACACAAGCTATGGTTGAAGCTGTCGAACGCTGCCACGCGGGTGGCGCCTGCGAAACCCCTAAACGGAACTAGACACTTCTTTCCAAGGGGTCCGGGTTCGGCTAAACGGCGCAAATGGGACAAAGACTCGACACACGCGCAATTGGTCTGGATGTCGGCTTGCAGCTGACAAGATGGCTGACCGGCGCTGAAAATTTACATTACGGTCTATGGACGGGCCTTGATGTCAATGCTGCGAATGTTGGCGCGGCCCAGGCCGCCTATACCGACAAACTGTTTGAATTGCTGCCCGAGGGGCCATTGCGTATCCTTGATATTGGCGGCGGTGCAGGTGAAACAGCTCGTAAATTAATCGAACTTGGACACATCGTCGATATTGTCGTACCAAGTGCTTATCTGGCCGAAAGATGCCGCGAGAACGCGCCAGAGGCCACGATCCACCAGGTGATGTTCGAAGATTTTCAAAGCGATCAAACCTTTGATCTGTGTCTATTTTCTGAAAGCTTTCAGTATATTCCGATGGCGGTGTCCTTGCCCAAAGCTGTAGCAATGGCGCCTGCAGGGCATGTCATTATCTCGGATAACTTTCGGACGCCTGAAGGCCAGGTTCAGATCGGCAATCGCCGCAATGTTGGGTCTGGCCATGAGGTTGGCGCATTTGACGCGATGCTTGCCAAAAACGCCAATCTGACCGAGCTGAGCCGCGAAGATATTACCCGAGCTGTCGCGCCCAGTGTCGAGGTCGAACAAGATTTTTTCCTGGTCTTTGGCCAGGCATTCACTCGGATCGACGAAGAACTACGTGCCAAGAAACCGCGTTTGCGCGGGCTGTTTACTGTAGCAGTTCGCATCTTTACCACCCGAAAGCAGCGCGACCGTCTGAGGCAGCGCCTGACCGAGCGGACCCGAACAGCTGAGGCGTTTGTCAAATTCAACCGGTATCTAATGATCAAGCTCGCTGTTAAATCCTGACAAAGCTCATGCTTTGGGACTGAGCTCTCAGCGTGCGAGGTTTCCAAATCATTCTTGCCACCTCGTCGATGGGCCGGCCGGTGCCGCAAGTCGGAAACCCAGCTTTGCACAAGGTTTTCGATACAGCCTGACCGCTACCAAAGCGCAGGCCAGCCGTATCATCGCTGACGCGTAGGCCGGACCAAGATCTTGCCAGTCTGGTATGCTCAGCGCCAGGTTTGCGGATTGGCGGAACCAAAATTTGCGGTTATACTTGGAAAGGCAATGGCATCAAATCGCTCGGCTATCGCCGCGTCATTGTTGACGATCACGCCACTCGTTGGTCCGTCAAGCCCTTTCTAAGATCCCTGCTTCATTGGTCCGGTTTGCATGTCTGAGACTTTTAAGACGGATTTGGCCTTCCTTTGGAATAGGGTTCCGAAACCACTCAGGTATATCGGATTGGCAATCAGCTGGATTGTGTTGGCAGCTTTGAAAAAGGTCTTTGCGATGTCGACAAATTCCACGTGGCGCCTGCCCATAAAGCAGACAGCCCTGAGTTTGAAATCCTGATCCAAGACACCCAAGCATCACGGGTGCTGGCGGATTGCGGCTATGACGCGGATTGGTGTCGCGAAGCCCTTGCAAAAAAAGGCCTGTCACCCTGTATTCCGTGATGCAAAAGCCGCAAGGCGCCCATCCCGCACCACGCGGAGCGATACAAAAAATGCGACAAAATCGAGACCAGCTTTGCCTGCCGCAAGGACTGGCGGCGGGTTGCGATCCGCTACGACAGGTGCCTCGAAGGTCTGTTTGT